>JABEVB010000123.1 GCA_013044165.1 Phycisphaerales bacterium | reverse complement strand
GCGGCCATCATGTTGCGAACCCGCTGATTAATGCGGCGATTAAGCTCTTCCCGGGGGCGATCAATGCCAATGATGGTGCATGGTACGCGCGGGTGCGATTGTTGCCATTGAGTCTGCAGGCTGCTGATGGCACGGCCGGTGAGTATATAAACCTCCAGTGCACGAACGAGGCGGCGAAGGTCGTTGGAATGAATCTTCGCGGCGGCCTGCGGGTCTACTGTGGCGAGGCGCTGGTGCAGGGCTGTAGTTCCGTTGATGGCTGCCTGATTTTCCAACTCGCGGCGCACATTAGCATCGGCTGCCGGTCCTTGAAACAGGCCTTCGGTGATGGCCCTGAAATACAGCACGGTTCCCACCACCAGAATAAGGCGGCGGCCAGAGTCGCAATGTTCAGCAATGATCGGCCCGGCCTGCTCGGCAAAGCGTGCCGCCGAGAATGCTTCCGACGGGTCGGCTACATCTATCATGGCGTGGGGTAGCCGGCGGCGCGTTTCAGCATCGGGTTTGGCGGTGCCGATGTCCATCAGGCGGTAAACCTGCATGGAATCAACGGCCATAATGGTTGGCGGGATGCCATCGCGGTGTGCAAGTTCGACGGCCAGTCGCTCGGCAAGATCGGATTTTCCACCGGCGGTGCAGCCGACAATGGCCAAGAGCTTATCCTGACGATTAATCATGGTGGAATCATAACAATTCACTATACGAATCGCCTCCTGTTTTGTATACTTATATTTTTGGCCCGCAGCAGGAGCAATGCATGACTCAAGTAGCTACGCAACCCCCCCAGGCAACGAGCGGTCTTCGCGACGTGGTGGCGCTGTCTTCAGACATTTGTTCGATTGAGGATGGCGTCTTAACTTATCGCGGTATTGTCATAGACGAGCTTGCCGAGTTCGGTACCTTCGAGGAAATAGTGTACCTGCTGTGGTATGGACGGCTGCCCAAGCTTGACGAACTTGCCGAGTTTAAAGCCGACCTTGCAGAACAGGCACAGCTTCCGTCGGCGCTGATAGACATGATGAAAACGTTTCCGAAGCGCACCACGCCCATGGAGTGTCTGCGGACCGCAGTAAGCGCGATGGCTATTTTTGATCCGGAATCGGAGGATATGTCACCGGCAGCCAATCAGCGCAAAGCTGTTCGTATTCTGGGGCAGATGGCAAGTGTGGTGGCGGCGTATGATCGCATACGTAATGGCCGTGAGCCGGTTTCGCCGAAGCGGGACTTGAGCTTGGCGGGCAACTTTTTGTACATGCTCCGCGGTATGGCGCCCGAGCCTCTGGCGGTGCGAGCGCTGGATAAGGCATACATCCTCCATGCCGACCACGAACTTAACGCCAGTACCTTTACGGCGAGGGTGTCGGCAGCGACGCTTACCGATATGCACTCGGCGATTTGCGCAGCCATTTGCGCGCTCAAAGGACCGCTGCATGGTGGAGCCAATGAGCAGGTGATGAAGATGCTCAACGAAATTGGTTCGCCGGCGTCGGTGGAAGCCTATATTCGTCAGAAACTCGCCAGTCATGAAAAGATCATGGGTTTTGGCCATGCAGTTTATAAGAACGGGGATCCACGGGCCAAGCACCTTCGTGAAATGTCGCGGCAACTAGGCAAGCTTACACGCCAGGAGCAGTGGTATGAAATGTCGGTCAAAATTGAGGATATTGTTACGGGTTCCAAAGGCCTGAAGCCCAATGTGGACTTCTATTCGGCCTCGGTTTACCACTACCTTAACATTCCATCGGATTTGTTTACGCCGATTTTCGCCATCAGTCGCACCAGCGGCTGGATTGCCCACATCAACGAGCAGTATGCCCGCAATAAGTTGATCCGGCCACGTGCGGAATATATTGGGCCGCGGAACCAGCATTGGATCGGTATTGAAAAACGTTAAGCGTGGGCCATAATTATAAGCAGTCCGTCGGATAGGCATCATGATGTATGGCGATTCATGGGTAATCAGGTGCGGACGGCGGGTGGTTGAAGGACGCATGTAAATGCTCATGGCTTAGAGGGAACTTGGCTGGTGAAGATTGGTGCGGTGGAGCGAGAACTCCGCCGCAAGGTGGAAAGGACAAGTATGACCTCAGTAGAAACCCCCGCGACAACAGCCGGTGTTGCAGGTGTAAAAACAACCCCGCGCATTCATAAATATATGGACGGCGTAACAAAGGTGGAGGGAAGCGACCTGCATATCAAGGCCGACGTGGTGCCGCGCATACGCAAGGGCGGCAAGCTGATGATGACCACCGGCATGCCGCTGACGAACGAAGATATTGAGGCGATGATTCAAGAAATCCTTACGCCGGAGCAACTGGCCTTGTTCATGCAGCGTGGCTCACTGGATGTGGCCCATGCGGTTACACCGACGGAGCGATTCCGCCTTAATATTTTTCGCCAGCGTGGCATGATCAGCATAGCAGCGCGGCGCATCAATCCCAAGATTCCGAATTTCAGTCAACTTCATCTGCCGCCGGTCTTCGAAAAGATTGCGGAAAATGAACAAGGGATGGTTTTGCTGGCGGGCATTACGGGCAGCGGAAAAAGCACGACTATTGCGGCGATGCTTGAACAGGTGAACACACGCCGGGCATGCCACATTGTGACCGTTGAGGATCCGATCGAGTATCTGTATGTAGACAAGAAGGCCTACATCAATCAGCGCGAAGTTGGTGTGGATGTTGAAAGTTACGACAGTGCGATTCGCTATCTGATGCGTGAAGATCCGGATGTGATTTTGATTGGCGAAATGCGCGATCGCAACACGTTTCAGGCGGGGGTGCAAGCTACGGAAACAGGTCACATGGTGTATTCCACCATTCATGCGAGTTCCGCTCTCGGGGCCATCACTCGCATTTTGGAATTATTTCCGCCGGATATGCATACCAACATGCGACAGGCGCTTGCCAGCAATATAAAAGCAATTATCTATCAAAAGCTGGTGGTGTCCATTAAGCCCGGTTTGGAGCGAGTGCCTGTGGTGGAGGTGCTGCTTTCTTCGCCGGCGATGCGCAAGTACATAGTCGAAGGGCGCGAAAATGAACTCGGGCAGGTCATTCGCTCGGAAAAAGCCGCCGGCATGATAGATTTTAACGATAAGCTCGCCGAATTGGTGGAGCAGGAAGTAATTTCGCACAAAGAGGCGCAGTTGGCGTCGCCAAACGCGGAGGAACTGAAGATGCGGATGAAGGGAATTAAAACATTCTAAAGCAGGAGCCGATTGAAAGCGTCCCGCCTTTGGCGGCGGCAGTTTTTTTATGGCGTGGCGAGGCTTTTCGTGTTAGTCTTTCCGAGGGGGGGCGATGAGCGTTTGGGCGGCGGCTCGGAGCGACGATTCAGGCTTTGCATGAAGTCCGTCGCAGGAATCGAGTGCTTTACGTTGGGAATCGCGATGCTCGCATACCTGTATATCAATCCCGTCTATTGGTTGATCGCCGGAGCCAGTCTGCTATTCTGGGGTCGCTTTGCGGCTTGGGTTGCCGCTGACCTTGAGAATCTGCGAAAGCAGTCAGACCTGCTCTGGAAGTCGGTGGTGCTGGCCACGCTGGCGGTGACGCTCCTTATTTGGATTGTTATCCCTAACTTTTTTGTCAGTTTTCTGATCAACCTGGCCGTGGGGGCCGGAGTGATTGCGTGGTACTGGCGTACGCGGGTGCAGGAACTTGGCCCCGGCGGGCACTTGTTTCGGGCGATGTTTTCGCGTCTGGACCGGCTGCAGCAAAGCCGTGAGGCGAAAAAGTCGGCCGATCAGATGACACTCCATTACCTGACGGGTTCAGGCGGCATGCTGAAGTTGCCGGCAACGGATGATCCCCTCTATGGCAGCGTTATTTTGGCGGACCAACTGCTGTTGCAAGCCATGGAACATCGCGCCCAGATAGTGGAACTTATGCCTGTGGCACAGGCCTACGATTTGAAATTTTCGGTTGATGGCGTGGGCTTCCCGCAGACCGGCCTGCAGCGCAGCAATGCCGAGCCGATAGTTCAGGGGCTTAAAACACTGGCGAGGCTCTCACTGGAGGAGCGTCGTCGGCCACAAAAAGGCTCATTTATCGTCAAAGATGAAGTAGGCAACCGCATTGCGTGGACGGTGCAATCGAGCGGGTCTACCTCGGGTGAGCGTGTGGTGCTTACCGCCAACGAAAAAGATTCGTGGCGGTTGGGTGTAGATCAGCTCGGCCTCACGTCGGAACAGCTTGAATTTGTGCGGACCGAGTCACTGCAAAAATACGGCCTTACCATTGTGACTGCGCCAAAGCACATGGGCCGTACGACGACACTGTATTCAATTTTATCAACCTGTGATGCGTTCACCAACAGCATTCAAACATTGGAATATGAACCCAAGGTTGAGTTGGAATCGGTAACGGTTAATCGTTTTGATCCGCAGGCGACCGAAGTAAGCTTCGCTAAGATGCTGCACAGCATTACGCTCAAGGATCCAAACGTTCTGTTGGTCGCGGGTTGCCCGGATGCTGCCACTGCCGACTTGGTAGCTCGCTTCAGTTCCGAGGAGCATCGTGTGCTTCTGGGCATGCACGCGCCAGATGCCCTGACCGCACTGGACCATTGGCGCCGCTTTGTAAGCGCCGGGGACTTGGCTGCGAAAAATCTTCGACTCATTATCGCACAGCGTCTGGTGCGACTGCTTTGCCCCACATGTAAGGTGGCCTATCAGCCCGATGCCGGTACGTTGGCAAAGCTCAATTTGCCGATGGGGCGCGACTTGCACTGCTTCAAGGCCAATACCCAGCCCATTCAGGACGAAAAGGGCCGGCCGGTGAAATGTCCTGATTGCGGCGGCTTGGGTTATCGGGGGCGCACGGGTATATACGAGCTTCTGGCGGTAAATGACGATGTACGAGCCGCCATCGCGGCGGGCAAAACGATCGAGGAAATACGAACCATCGCGAGGAAAAACAATATGATGCTTCTGGTAGAGAGTGGCATCCGCAAATTTGCGATGGGCCTTACCTCGATCCAGGAGGTATTGCGCGTATGTGCTGCGGAAAAGCAACCGCAGCAGAAATCGGCGGCCAAAGCGCCGGCCCCCCAGAAACAAAAATAGCGGCGCTGGCGCGGATACCGCGAGGTCCCGTGGGTTGTAACCCCCGGCTTGGTGATTGCAGCCAACGCTCTAGCTACCTAAATAAAGACCGGAGTATTCATGGCTCTGCAGCTTGTTGTCATATTAATCATTGGTTTGCTGACGCTGTTTTTAGCAAATGAAGGCGCATTTTCCGCATTGTTGCTGTTGTGCAGCAGCATACTGGCTTCGACGCTGGCCATGGGAGTATACGAGCCTGCATCACACCTGATGCCACTGAAGATTCAGGCGCTGGGCTTTGCGCGAGGCGCTACGTTTTTGTTAGTGTTCTTATTAGGCTTTTCCGTCCTTCGCGGGTTGTTTGATTACTTTGTTCGTACCGATGTTGCCTTGCCCCTGTGGCCCAATCGGTTGGCGGGCGGCGTCCTTGGCTTTTTTACCGCGATGGTGGTGGTAGGCTCCGGCCTTATTGGCCTGCAGATGCTTCCGCTGCCCACATCCATAGCCGGCTATGATCGTTATCCATCGGCCAAAGGTATGGATGAGCCATCGAGCGGTGTGTGGCTGGATCCGGATGGTTTCACGCAGGGAATATGGGAGTTGATGAGCGGCAACTCGTTGGGCGGCCCCAAAGCCTTTGCCGAGGTGCACCCAGATTTGCTCCGCGAGCTTTATGGTTATCGCAACACGGTGCAATTCAGCGACTGGCATACGCTTCCGGCAAATCTCCTGAAAGTGCCCTTTGCGAGTTCCATCATCAAAGTGAATGCCCTGGAATTTCTTGGTATTCCAGACCCATCGAACGGCCAAATATTTTTAGTGCGTGCTTTTGTAAACCACGGCAGTCAAGAACCGGATGTAAGCTCGCTGCAAAGCTATTTCAGAATAACGCCGACTCAAGTTCGGCTGGTGACCAACATGGGGCGACAATACTATCCCATTGGGTACCTTAAATATGGCTTGCACTTTAAGCCGGTAAACAGTCAAACACCTATTGTAGACGACTATCAGCCTTACAAGGGGCATCGCCGGGTGATTGAGAACTGGGTGTTTCGCATCGGTAAACACGAAACCCCCACGCTGTTTGAAATGAAGGCGACGGCTCGCGTAGCGCTGTCGCCCATTATTCAGGCTTCGGCGAAAGGGACGCTTCCAACCATTGCCGCGAGCTACTATCCGCAGCATCCGTACAACAATTCGACCATGACTCTGACCGCCAAGATTCCGTCGGGTCTTGGCCCGGTAAAATTTGTGGTATTGCCCACAAGCATCGGTATGAATCAGATGGAAGGTTTGGCGCACGATGCGCTAAACAGGCTTGATCAAATTCATCACGATCTCGATGTTGATCATCAGCCGGCGTGGGTCAATTCAGTTAACAATATAAAAGGAACTCCCACGGCGGCGGCTGCCTCGCAGTTCTACAACGTGGCGCTGCGCATCAACGGTACCGCCAATGACGGAACCGTCAGTTGGAGCGACGCGCTTGCCACGCTGCTGGCTTCGCAGGTTGGGCAGACCACCGATCAGTGCCGCACACGAATCGTCACTTATTTCAATAATTCGATATTGCCGCTGATCAAAACGCAGAGCAGTCTCATATACACAACCGATGTTTCTGGAAAAATTGCCAAGCCGCTGCATGTTGCGCCGGGCTCTTGGACAATAATCGCCTGGTGCTTTAATTCTGACGGCGCTTGGATCTGGATGAAAAACATCACACTGCATCAGCAGCAGAATAACGCCATTGATCTGGGACCAAACTCCTATGCCGCCGGCTACCTTACCAAATAGGCATTGCCTGGACTGGTGGGGCCGAATTCGCGATGGCATTACATGCAGGAGGACTGCCTGTTGTGCAGCGTTGAAAGTCGCTTGCAGTGGACGCATGGCTTTGTGCTATAATATTCTAACGCGAAGGCCTGTTAATCTGTCATCGCCGAATTTGCGGCGGAAAGGATGTTTTATGCGGGCGGTAGCTTTTAATCGTTTGAAAAAGTCCATTTTTATGGCTGTCATCGTTGGCTCCCTGGGCTGGATGACGGCCGGGGTCGCGCCAGCGGCCGGCACCGCGACTGCTGATGCCTTTAGGGTTTCCACAGGCAAGTTGATGTATCAGGTGCTCCCACATACCACGCTCCATTCGGTTCCGTTGGGTAATGCGATTGACTACCTGCGGCAGGTGAGCGGGGCGAACATCGTTGTAAACTGGAATGCATTGGAAGCGGCGGGGGTGTCCAAACAGGCTACCGTCTCGCTTGATTTGCGCTATGTCACCGTAAAAAAGACCCTTGAACTCATGCTGTCGCAGGCATCGAGCTCGGCAACGCTGGTCTCGTATATCAGCGGTAATGTCCTCACCGTAACCACACAGGGGGATGCTGATACGCACCTGGTCACGCGTGTATACCAGGTTGGCGATCTGGTTATGACCATTCCCAATTTTACAAGCTTTCCGCAGTTTAATCTCCAGTCCGCAACGCAAAATTCCACCGCTCAGGTCAGCAGCACCGGCGGGGGTGGTATTGGTAATGCCGGTGGTGGCGGCGGCCTCTTTGGCGGTGGCACCTCTTCGGGGCAGTCCAACATTGAAACGCCTGATCAGCGCGGCCAGGACTTGGTAAAGTTGGTTGAACACACCATTCAACCGAACGTATGGCAGAGCAATGGCGGACAGTCGAATGTATCGTACTTCCGCGGGCAACTTGTGGTGACAGCGCCGGTATATGTGCAGCAGCTCATCGGCGGATAGGCCGAAATGATACATGCAACGTTACAAAACTTTGCCCGTGCGATTATTCTCTTGATGGCAGGCTTGGCACTGGAGGCGACGCGGCAAGGATATGCCGTTACGCCTGCGACGGGGCCATCAGCACCGGGTAAATGGCTTGGGCCAACGACGCGGCCTGTTGCCGGAAAGGCGGCATTCCCATTCAGGCCAGCTCAAATTGGCCAAGTTGTGTTTGTGCTCGATGAGCCTGAACTCTTGCGACATGAACTGCCCAAAATGGTCCTCCGGCATAGCACGCTCAACCATGCGCTTGACGAACTGGCACGGAGCACACATACGAATCTGGTGGCAAGCTGGAACGCTATGGTTAAAGATGGCTTGAGCATGACGGCTCGCCAGTCGCTTACTTTGCCGGCAAATTCTTATAAGCGAGATATGGTTCTGCTCATGAAGCATTTTATGCCGCACCGGCATCTGGTTATTACTGCCCAAAGCAACGTTATCTTTATCACAACCCAAGCGCAGGATGATCTCCGACTGGTGGTGCGCTACTACTGGTTGCCCGATCTGCTGCAGAATTTGCCACGGATTATTCACCCCGGCACCAATCTGGAAACATATAAGCCCACTGCCTCGGCCAAGGCCCCAACCACTGCACCGGCCACCCAACCAAAAAAGAGCCCGCCTATCAGCACAAATATTATAGACCTGATTACCTCCACGGTGCGGCCAAAGATTTGGCTTAACCACGGCGGCAAAGGAACAATTTCTATTGTCGGCGAACGGGTTATTGTTTCCGCACCGGCCAATGTACAGGCCATGCTGAACGGACCAAGTCATTACAACCCCAATGCGGCACCATTGTATCTGACCGTATCCTATTAGGTCTGGCGATTAACATCAGGCGATTACTGACTCTTGGTTAATTGCCGGATAAATGCCCGGATGGACGCCACCTCTTGCGGTGAGAGTCGCTGAACCTCATTTTTGGGCAGTTGGCTGTTGAGTTGCAGTGCCAGGCGGAGTTGGGCCAATCGCTCGTCGCGACTCAATCCACAGTGTGGATTCTCCACCAAGGCAATGCGAAAGCGGGCATCGGCGCGATTAAGACTCAGCAGGCGGTGTACATTGGCGGCAGGATTCTCGCCCAGGGCGATCTGCAGACCGATGGTTCGCATCAGCCAGTTTTGTGATCGCGGATCCAATTTCAAAGCATGATTGGCGGCTGCGAGAGCTTTGGCGTAGTTGTGGGTTTTCATGGAGGCGGTGTATTCGCGTGCAACGGGCCGTGGATCAAACGGCAGATTGCGACGCATGATCGGAATCCAGAGCCAACCGATGATGACTACTGCTGCAATGGTGGAGAGAACGGCGGCTGCAAGCGTGATGGGTGTATAACGTTTTGTTTCGCCCGTTGATGAGGCTGCGGGGGCCACAACCAACCCCAGCATGAGGGTCAGGAGCATTGCGACCGGGCCGGTAAGCAGCGCCATGTTCACCTGATCGTACAGCAGCATGCCGGCACAGCCAATTGCCAGGGCAAACATTAAAAATCGCCTTCCCGACGGCGAAGTGACCTTAAAAGCGGTTGCGCCTAAATAATAACCGCCAAAGCTTACAGTGCCGTAGATAACGGCCAGTATTGCATCAAGCATGGGGGTACTGGTCACCAATGCCATACGCGCGCCCCAAGCGGCCACAATAAACGCACCTCCGTTGACCGGTAAGAGAGGTGCGAGGCCGTGATCCTCAATGTCTTGGGTTTGCCTGCATACCAGAGCAAATGCCGCTGCAAAAAGTCCGACAAGAAGAACCGCGGCAGGAATGCCCATTTCGGCAGCGGCACGAATAAAAACGCTGTGCGGATTCTTAACGTCCTCCGGCGCGCTGGGCAGCTTGTACTGCGTATAGTACTGGCCAAAGTTGTTAAGACCCACGCCCAGCCATGGGTGGGCGATGATGATGGGCGCTGCGCCGCACCAATACTGCCAACGAAATCTGAGGCTTTTGGTGGGCAAACTTCCAGTGATTAGTCCGTAGGCTAAGACCGCTGCCGCAAGCAATGCCACGGTAAGCAGGCCTGCCCAGTAAATGCGCCAGCGGTAGCGGGAAATGATGGCACGCCACTTCCACATCATCATGGCAAGCCCTATCAGGCAAATAAGACTGCTCGCCAAGCCCCCTTTGCTGCGCGTCAGCCATGTAACAACCAGCCCGACGAGAGCGAGGATAATGCTGCTGGTGAGCAAAAAGGGCCGCAGGGGTATGGCGTTTTGGCCAGGCGGAGAGGAACTGGAGCGGCGCTTGCGCTGAAAAGGCTGGGCTTCGGGTGCTGGCTCCTGATAGAAAGATAGCAGAGCCAGCGCCATGGCGGCTGCGAGGACAATCAGCGGCGTTAGCGCCTCGGCGAAGGCATCGCTGAGATAGAAGAAGCCTGTTACTTCCCTGGAGTTCATGCGGGCTTCAAAAAGCCGGGCATCGAGCGTGCCCGGCGCGAGCCCATTTTCCCTTAGACTCTGATCTTGGTGCGCATTAAAAAATCGGATGGTATCGGGTATTTCTACCATGCGCTGGTATAAGCCTTTAGCGCAGAACCCGGCAAATAGCAGTATCAAGAAGGCAAAGGCAAATTGTCGCCGACGAAAGTCATTGGCGGTAAGCATTGCCACCAGACCTCCGCACAGGCCCAGGGCCATATCGCACCAGCCGATGATTGCGGCAAACTTATCGGTGGCAAGCCACGCGGAAGCTCCACCCAACGCCATCAGGCAGGCGATAAGCCCCGCAGCCGGCCAGAACATTCGGGGGGCTTTGCCTGCCGCCAGTAATGCAATGGACAAGAACAGCAGACCGATCGCAGCAAGCCCCACGAGTTCGCCTGGCCCTATAAATCCGGCGCTGCCGACGCCACCGGAACCTAGCCCTGTGACATCAGCCGCTTGCCGGGCATTGGTGCGGATAAAGACGATCAGCAATGTTCCGACGAGAGCAATCCACGAAAGTAAACCAGAGACGCGCGAAGTCATTCTATGTGTTCTCCGATGCGCTCCAAAAGATGAATCACCAGGATAAGACTCGCTACCTGTAAGGCAATCAGGGCCGCGCCAAGGGCGTCAGCCCGAACGAGCAGAGGGGCAGAAAGGCCGGTGGCAAGGGTAATGGCATAAATGACCAATACAGCCGTCGTGTTTGAAAAGCCATGGCGCGTAAGCCGATGAGAAAAGTGGTTGGTGTCTCCTTTCATGGGGTTGCGTCGGCGGCGCAAACGAATAAAAATGACAGTGCAGAAATCGTATAAGGGCACTGCGCAAATAAGCAGCGGCATGAAAATGCCATACCATGGTGCCGGTGGGGAAAAATAAGTCGTTCGAATGGTGAGCGCCGCTAGTAGAAAGCCCAGCACCATGCTGCCGCCATCACCCATGAATATGCTCGCCGGCGGAAAGTTATGCCATAAAAATCCAAGAAGAGACCCGATGTATACCAGCAGAATAGCGCATACCAGCCATTGTGCATTATGAGCCGCGGCAATCACAAACATAAGACTGCAGATAACCGCGACCCCTGCCGCCAGGCCATCCATGTTGTCCAGAAAGTTAAATGCATTGGTAAGCACCGTCAGCCACGCCACAGTGAGTGCACACGAAATAAAATATCCACCGGCTATTTTTCCGTCCAATACTGTCATGATGCGAAAGCCACCGGGCTTGAGTTTCTCTCCGATGACCACCAGAGCCGTCGCGATGGCCAACTGACCGACGAGCTTAGGGATCGCGCCTAAAACCAGGCGATCGTCGAGCAGTCCAAGCAGGTGCATCGCCAGCGTGCATGCCAACAACAGCCAAGTAAGCGGGAGGCTGACATGCTCGAGCCGAATAAGTGTGACCGAATGTAGCGGAATCACTCCGAAGAACCCGTGTGACTGAACCCATGGCATTATTAAAAGCCCGACTCCCACCGGAACTGCAATGGCCCAGAAAATGGCAATGCCGCCGTTTCGCGGCGTGGTGCGCACATGTACCTTACGCTCGCCGGGCGCATCGAGCATTCCAAGCCGCTGGGCCAGACGTTTGGCCAGTCCTGTTCCCACAAGAGCCAGGAGCATGGGCACCATCACCAGCGCTATAATGAGCAGAATCATGCAAGCTCCCAACATTGCAGTGGTCAGTCCGCCGTTTAGCCCTTAGAAGCGATGGCTTAGCCGGCGCTCAACGAAAGTTTGCGCTGCAAGGTCGAAAAATAAGCCTCGCGCGCGCGGACAAAAAAACTCTGTGCCAGATCCGACTGGTAGTCCGGATAAGTCCAGGGCCACGCAATCCAACGCGAACCATTCCAATGCAGCGTTACCTCCGAGTAGATGCCTTCGCTTAAATAGACGCGATGGCTGTGGTCTTTGGTGGTGGCCAAAATAATTTTGGTGCGTGTTAGATATCCGGGGTCAATGTTCACCGGGCGTTTGGCAGCGAGCGGAAATTGCCTCGCCAGCAGGATTTCTGCCATGTTGGTTTCCAGTTTGCATTTAGCAAGCTGTTCGGGCGCAAAGAGATTGGCAAACCGAACCCATTGTCGCAGCAGCTTGTGGCCCATTTGATCGGCATAGTAGTCGGTAAAGGTAAATGGCATAGGTTGGGTCTGATCGTCTATAGCGCCATACCATTGCGTAAGCTCGCGCTGGGCGGCGGCAAGCTGCGTCTCATCCGCAGCCAACAGGCCGGCGAACCGGAGCACCGGAAGCGGAGGGTTGGGAACAGCCATCAAAACGTCTCTCTTAAGACCAAGGCTTTGGCAGAGCCGACACCATCCAAATGCCGCCGATATTGTAACGCGAGCCCAACCGATTGGGCAGGTCCAGCGAGGATCTTCTGGCCGTTGGAAAAACCGGCTTTAAGCCGGATTACCTTGGGCCTTTCAAGCGATACGCTATCCGCGTGCACTATAAGTGTATTTCGCTATGATTAGCCAGCGGCTTTATTGCCGTTGAAAGGTTTGTCCGCGATGTCGCAACAAAATGAATGCGCTAAAAAATCGCTCGTGAAGTCCTCACCCGGACAAAGTCGTTGTTTATCATCGGCAATGGGTGGCCGGGCTTTGTTCGTAACTGTGGTGCTGCTGCTGCTTAGTGCGCTGCTGCAATCGCTGGCTTTTGCTCCCTTTGATTTCTGGCTTCTGGCCTTTTGTGCCTTAACGCCCGCGGTGTTGGTTGTGATGTGGTTTGGCGCGGGCTGGCGAATCCTGCTGCTATTTTATGGCATTGGGGCAGTTTATTTTGGTGTTAATTGTTTTTGGTTGGCGCCAATAACCTCCTGGGGGCTGCTGGTGCTGGCAATGTATCTGGGTTTGTATTGGCTGCTCTTTGCCAAGACATTTGATATTATCACACGTCATTTGCATTGGCCGGCCATGATGTCGCTGCCGCTGATATTTACCTCGCTGGAATACCTGCGCGATACGCTTTTTTCAGGATTTGCGTGGTTTACTCTGGGCACAGCCGTGGCTCCCGCAGGTACCTTGCTGCAAGCCGCAGATTTGTTTGGCGTTTCAAGTTTGACATTTCTGGTGTGTGTTGTTGCAGGCTACTTAGCGGATATTGTGGCTGCCCGAGGCGGGGGCCGGCGGGCATATGTCCGCCTGGCTATTGAAACGTTATTGGCGGTGGCCTTAATGGCACTTGTATATGCCTACGGTGTGTACCGCGTAAACCAACGGGGTATTATAACGCCCGGCCCGCGGGTGGCGGTCATCCAACAATATATTCCTCAGACGTTGAAGGATGCCGGTGGCATCAAGGCCGACCTCGCTTTATTTAACAGCTTTATGCGGTTGAGCCGCGCTGCGACCGCTGCGCACCCCAACCTGATCGCCTGGCCCGAAACCATGATTCCGGGCTTTATGAATCGGCAGTGGCTTTCACTGCCGCCTGTGGCATTTTCGGCTCGCTATACGCGGCAATTGCTTCGTTTGGATCAGCATTTTGCCGCCGAACTTGCAGGCTTTTCACATCAAACGGGCATTGCGCTTTTGGTTGGCGCGTCATACATAGGGTATAACCAACAGGGCAGCGTAGATCAGAAGAAGAACGTGGCTCTGATGGTGACGCCTTCCCGTGGCCTGCTACCAGTGCACTATGCCAAGCATCATCTGGTGCCGTTTGGCGAGTATGTGCCGTTTGCCCAGTGGCCTTGGTTGCACCGTCTGCTACTGTACCTGACGCCATTTGGCCCGAATGATGATTATTCGCTTAATCCTGGCAGCCATTGGACGCGCTTTACGCTTAAGGCGGGCAAAAAGACGTGGCGTTTCGGTACACCCATTTGTTATGAGGATGTCATGCCGAGACCCTCGCGCATGCTCGCTCGTCCACGCCACGGCAAAAAAGGAGCAGACTTCTTAATCAGCATCAGCAATGACGGCTGGTACGACAGCAGCTTTGAGCTTGATCAACATTTGCAGATGGATCAGGTGCGCGCAGTGGAAAATCGAGTGCCCATTGCCCGTAGCGTTAATGGTGGTGATTGTGGCTTTATAGATTCGTTGGGCCGTGTGATAAAACTGGTACGCGTGAATGGTCAGAGCAACTTCGTCAGCGGTTATGCAGCGGCAACTTTACCGATAGACCGCCGTATTTCGCTCTTCAGCCGCATTGGAGACATCTTTCCGCGGGTGCTTGTTGCCCTTACCATAGTTGCGGTGCTGTGGGCTTGTATTTGGGCTGGAGTCAAAGGCCGAAAGAAATCGGCTCCGCCGGTAACCTAACCAGTAGTTGGCGGAACCATAAGCCCCGCGGCTTTTATAGACTCATGAGGAAAAGTCCTGTGCTAAATGCCAAAAATTGCTTTGTTAAATTGTCCGCAATCCCACTGCGGGGCGGGTGCGATGCTGCGATCCCAGGGAGTGGTTCGTTATCATTGCCTGCCTGGCTCACGATGTTGCTGCTGCTTTGCGGGCTGGCAGGCTGCAGCCAAGGCACTTCACGGCCGCTGCCGCCCAAGGTTTCTTTGGCGGCCGCCGAGGCCGTGGTGCAGCAGACCGCTCAAGACCACCGGTCCGCAGTGCGGGCCGATACGGTACAGGCGGTTGAAAAGTTGCATCGTCCGCTTGCGGAGCAAATTGTTGCGGCCGCGCTGCAGGATGTCTCGCGGCCGGTTCGGTTTGCGGCGGCAATGGTAGCGGGGCGTCGCCGTATGAAGTCGCTTGAGCCGCAATTAAAGACTTTGTTACATGATCCAGATCCCAGCGTTCGCATTGCGGCCCTTTATGCGATGGCACGATTGGGTGATTTATCCCACATGAACATGTTGCCGCCGATGCTGGCATCGAGCAACCCAGTGATTCGTGCCAACGCCGCAATGGTGCTGGGGCGTCTCGGAGATGCCAGCGCCATCGCAATGTTACGCGCGCTTTCTGATGATCCCAACCACTCGGTGCGATTGGTTGTAACGTCTGCGCTTGCCCGGCTGGGCTACAAGCGAGCCGTCAAAAGCCTGATTGCCTTGGACTTAAGTGGCGATACGGCCGACCATTTATTCGCGCTAAGTACCTGTCGAACACTCGACAATCCACTGGCGGTGAATGTGCTGCTTGCCGGCCTGCATGACCCAATGGCTGAAGCTCAACTGATAGCCGCCCGTGGGCTGGGGCAGCGCGGCAGCGTTGCTGGAATAAAGATAGCACTTACAGAAGCGGCGAGCGCCGATCCGGGGTTGCGGGCGTTGGCCGCGTTGGCGTTGGGGTCTATTCCATCACCGGCCAGCGAGCCTGCTTTACGCAACCTGCTGCAGGACAAAAACATTCGCGTGCGAGTTGCCGCTGCGGCTGGCTTAATTAACTTGCATGACTATGCCGATCGGGTCGCGTCGTTGGAAAAAGCTCCATGATTTTAACCATAAGAAGTTTGGGTGATCTCGTCGGTTGGAAAGACCGCTCGCCTATCATTCGCCTTATGGATAGATATTTATTGTTTATGTTGCTATTGGTAAAGCCAAGCCGCAGGTATCTTGGTATGCAGGGGCATCTTCGCATTTCTGCCTTATAGGTTGCTTGTCCGCAGGACGGCGTGGTTTTGCATACAAATGGCAGGACTTTGGCTGGCTGTATCATTACGGGGCTTTGTAATATCACGGCATTTGTGTTCCAATATCGTGCCTGATGCTCGCTCGTGCCCCATCGCCGCAGCAGCGAGTGCTGCCAGATGTATTGGCCAGCTATTATGAAAGAAAGATCAACACATGCTTCCTCAACTATCTCCATGCATTAGGCATCGCCTGCTTATTGGCTCGGCTATTGTTGCTGCGCTCGGTCTGAATGTGCTTTTGGGTGGATGCTCAATCATGCATCATCACTCGCAGCCAACGCTATCAACCCAGGCGTTTATACCACCTGATGCGCCACATTCAGATGCTTCTCACCAAGGCTCTCTTGCGGGTGGCCCGACGGGTTCGGGGGCTGGCCAGGCGTTGGCCTCTGCTGCGCCGGCCGCAAATGTGATGTCAGGAACCTCGACCCATCCAGCCACCACCAATCGCACCGGAGCGTGGCATAGGCCGGCAATTCTTCCACCGCTCGATATTCAAGCTGCGCCACCACCGCCGACGGGTCAACCGCTGACGGTCGCCGCCTTGTTGGGGACGGTTAATGGTCATCCAATATTTGCCGGTGATGTGTTGGGTTTGGTGGCCAAACAGCTTAAGCAGGAGGCACAACAGAGCCGCACCAAAGACTATTTTGATCAGCTTGCCGTTGATACGGTAGCGCAAGCCGTACGTGCTCGGATTGATCATATGTTGATTCTGCAGGCGGCCAAGCGCAATCTCACAAAGGACGACTACAAACAAGTAGACGCCTATGTGCGGCAGCAGGAAGCCAAGTTTTTAACGCAATACCAAGGTTCCGAGGCCACGGCGGATCGCGAATTGCGATTGCAAGGCTCTTCAATGGCCAAAAAAATGACCAGCCTGCGGCACATGGTGACGATCCAGCTTTATCTCGAGCGAACCATTACCTCCCGATTGGTCGTCACCCGGCGGCAAATATGGGATTATTATCAGAGTCATCTTGCGGAGTTTACGCAGCAACCCGCAGTTGATCTTTACACAATAACCTATCCCGTATTGCGGCAATGGCCCAAAGATCCTGGTGATCCGAGTCATACGCGCGTGGTGGCTCATCCGACGCCGGTCCAACTGGCCGAGGCCCGCCGCAAAGCGCTGGCCTTTTGTGATCAGCTTGAGAATAAGCTCAAGCATGGGGCCAACTTTGCATTCATGGCCGAAGACGTGTCAACCGATGCTGAAGCCAATAATGGCGGGCATTGGGGTATTATCAAGGAGGGTACCTTGGCCAATACCAAGGTGCAATCTGTGGCGTTTTCGTTGCCGAGCCATGGCATGGCTCCACCTCTGCTCGTGGAAGATACTAAAAACCCGGCCAACGATCAGGTTGAAATTATCAGGGTGGGGCGCGTTTGGCATAAGCATGTAACGCCATTTTCGCAAGCGCAGCAGAAAATATCCAAAGAGCTTAAACAGCACATGTGGACGCGTATGATGGAAAAGTTCAGACAGCAACTCTATGGCGACGCGGCCGTTGAAGCGATTGATCAGATGGTTGCCACCGCCACGCAGGTGGCAACATCCGAGTACTTTCCCAAATGATAGTAATCAGACGGCAAAAATAAACCAGTGACCGCGGCCCATAACCGGACCGGGTCACCGGTTGCAGCTTCTCTCTCCATCCGGGGCCTGTCGCCGCTTTCGTGGGGACGGGCCGCGGGGATGAAGCTCACGTGAGTGCCTGCTCTCTCTCCCTCCACCGCTTGAAGGGCCTTGCCCCTCCCGTCCGGATCGGAGACTCAATCCGGCGGCGTGCCCTCTCCTTCAAGCGGCGGTAATTGGCTCTCTTGTATTTCGACCGATCGCAGAATCTGCGAACTCGGATTTGTTTTCGGATCGCCGCCCGCACTCTCTTCAGACGGCGATCAGCCATGC
>JABEVB010000019.1 GCA_013044165.1 Phycisphaerales bacterium | reverse complement strand
CGGGCTGCAGCCCGGGGCGCAATCTATTATGCGAGACAGCTTTCCACTCAAACGCATTGGCACGGCCATGGCTGTTTATGGCATTGTCGTGGTCGTAGGCCCGGTACTCGGGCCGCTTTTGGGTGGGTTTATTACCGACAACACCTCGTGGCGCTGGTGTTTTTTTATTAATGTGCCCATAGGCATTGTAACGCTGATGCTTTTGCAGGTGGTGCTGCATGATCCGCCCGGTTTAAAGCGCATTAACTTGCGCCATTCCGGTGTAGATTTTGTGGGACTTGGCCTTTTAGCGATCGGGTTGGCTGCGCTGCAAATTATGCTGGACCGTGGCGAAGATGCCGATTGGTTCAGTTCCAACTTCATCTGCGGCCTGGCGATTGCGGCCGTTCTGGGTTTGACGCTTTTTATCGTATGGGAGTGGTTTCATAAGCAGCCCATTGTGAATCTTCGCTTGCTGGAGAACCGCAACTTTGGCTTTGCCACCCTGGGCATGCTGCTGTTTGGCATGGTGCTCTATTCCACCACCACGCTTCTGCCGCTGCTTAGCCAAACCCTTATTGGCTACGATGCCCAAACTGCCGGGTGGGTGTTAGCACCGGGCGGCATGGTGGTATTTTGCATGATGCCGCTGGTGGGTTTTTTGGTGCCGCGAGTCGCAACGCGATGGCTTGTGACTTTTGGGGTGCTGGTCAACGTGTTTGCCCTGGTGCTGATGGGCAGTTTGAGCCTGGAGACAGATTTTGCTCATCTGGCATGGTGCCGTACGGTTCAGGGGCTTGGCTTAGCATTTTTATTCGTGCCGTTTAATACCGCCGCTTTCGCGTATTTGTCGAGCGACCAGCTTAGCAGCGCCGCAGGCATTATTAACCTTACGCGCAACATAGGCGGCAGCATCGGCATTGCGCTGGCGGAGGTTTTTATCCGGCGGGTTTCGCAGCAGCATCAGGTGTTTCTGGTGGCCAATGCCACCACGCTTAACCCGGCCTACAACCAACAGATGAGCGCGCTGCAGGGTGCCATGGTGCATGCGGGGATCTCGCCCGCCGATGCGGTTAACAACGCCCATGCCGTTATTTACAATACCATTACCAGCCATGCCGGTATGTTGGCCTATGTGGATGCGTTTCATTTGCTGGCTTGGATATTTTTACTGGTGATTCCGGTGGCGCTGGTTCTTAAAACGCCTAATTTTAAAGGTAAAGCTCGGCCCATTGCCGTTGAATAAACTCAAGATAAGGAGATGCGTCATGAAAACCCAACGTAAACATGCTCTACGTGCCATGGCCGTTCTGGCTCTGGCAGCCCTGGTGCCGCTGGCTGGCTGCGTTAATCAAAAGAAGGAAGTGCTCAAGTACCGCAAGGTGCTTCACAGCCACCCGGTCGCGGTGCCGCAGGTGCCGGCAATTCTTACGCTGGCCAACGCCATGCGTCTGGCCAATAACCAGGATGAGCAGCTTGCCAGCGCCGGAGAGAATTACCTGCAGGCAATCATCGCCAAAGACCGGGCATTTTCGACCTTTATGCCTCACATTGGCTTGGGTGCACAGGACTTTCAGATGCGGCGCTTTAGCACACCGCCTGGTGCCGGACCCATCAGTCAGTTCTTTCAGACGCATTACTTTAATGTGCCGCTGGCGACGACACTGGACGTCAACATATTACGCGATGCTACGGGCATAAAAGCCGCGGACATTACCACCGATCAGCAAAAAGCCCTGCTTCTGGATATGCAGTCCAATCTGCTGCTGGAGGTGGCGCAAACTTATTATCAGGTGCTTAGCGACCAGCGCTCGGCGGCGGTGCTTACACGCAGTCTTGCGGTGCAGAACGCGCGCGTGGCCAGTGTAAGCCGCGAAGAAAAAGCCGGTGTGGCCCTTCGCCTGACCGTCCTGCAAAGCCAGGCTGACGCCGCCAACACGCAGGTGCAGCTTACCAATGCGCGCGACCGCGTGATAAAGGGCCGCGCCACACTGGCGTTTTTAATCGGTGTGCCCAACCTTAATCACGCCCGCCTGATCAATAACTTCAGTCCGCATTCGCCTACACCGCCAGAAAATGCACTGGAGCAGATAGCCCTGCACGATCGGCAGGATTTGCGCTCTGCCGACTTTGCAGTGCTTGCGGCCCAGGCCAAGGTTCAGGCGGCCTACCAGGAATATTTCCCATCCATTTCGGTCAACATGAACACCTTCTTGTATAAACAGCAGTTCCCCAGCGATAGCTGGTGGTCTGCCATGTTCAGCGCCAACTTCCCGATTTTTGAGGGTGGCATGATTTATCAGGATATTCGTACCGCGTGGTCGCAATTGCGCCAGGCGGCTTTGGCCGACCAGCGACTACGCCGACAAATTCACGAGCAACTCATCACGGCCTATGAGGATTGGCAAAATGATATAACACTGATTCGCAACCTGCACACCGAATATATTGCCGCCAACGCCGCATACCTGCAGGCCCAGCATTCGTTCAAGGCGGGGCTGGCCACCAACCTTGATGTCATTACCGCCCAGGATAGCGCACTGCAATCGCAACTTGCGTGGCAAACCCAGCTTTACCAGGAGCGGCTGGCTTTGTTGAACCTTTTGCGCGTCAGCGGCCGGCTCACGTGGCCTACGATAGCGCTGCTGGCCAAAGAACCGCTGCCAAAAAATATGCATGCTCCAAAGCCTGCCGTCCAAAAGGCAGCCCAAGCGCCTTTGGCACCACCCAATGCCGTAGCGGTGAGGTAAAAAGCGCGGGAGCATATGTTTTGGGGAGGCATAGTGGCGGTCTGTTGGGGGTACAAACGATAAAGGCTCGCGGAATAGCGGCTTGCGCCTGCTTCCTATCAGTACCCGCGCTCCGAGGGCCCTGTCCGGTTAGGCTATACAAGCACCGCCGCTTTAATTGCCAGAAAATTGGCCAGCAAGTGAGAACCTTCCGGCGTTAAGAAACTCTCAGGATGAAACTGAACGCCATGGAGCGGCCAACTTACATGTCGCACGCCCATGATTTCTTTTTCGGCTGTCCAGGCTGAAACCACAAACTCCGGCGGCAGCGTGCCTGGCCGAATCACCAAACTGTGATACCGCGTAGCCTCAAACGGATTGCTCATACCGGCAAATACGCCTTTGCCATCGTGGTATACCGGTGAAACCTTGCCGTGCATAAGCCGCCAATTGCGCTCTACAATGCCGCCATAGGTATGGCCAATGCACTGGTGGCCCAGGCAAACGCCTAAAATGGGAATCCGTGTGGCAAATGCCTTGAGAATGTCGTTGCTTATTCCGGCCTCACGGGGTGTGCATGGGCCGGGAGAAATAATGATATGGTCTGGATCGAGCGCTTCGATGGCTTGCAGATCAATCTTATCGTTACGAAACACCTGCACTTGCAGCGAAGCATTTAGCTCACCAATGCGCTGCACCAGGTTGTAGGTAAACGAGTCATAGTTGTCTATCAGCACAATCATGGCGGGCATTATAGCCAATATTTCTGCAAAACTGTGAATGCTGCCGCCGAGGCTATTCCGCAGCCGACAACCTTACCAGCCGATATGGATCAGCAAAACGCTTGGGCCGAGGGCCAAGATGTCATCAACTTTGTTTACAAGATGTGGATAACTTGCCGCCAGCCTACCGAAAGTACAGTTATTTCAATGCTTTATGGCCCCATAAAGCGTTAAGATGCCCCTGTGCGTTAACACAAAAGCAACATAACACAAGCGCCAGCAACACAATCATGCCAGCTTTTACACCAAACATGCGAAGAGCAATAACTTAGTAAGATATTATAAAATAACTACTTATGACATTTACAACGGCGTTTTCCACATACCAACAGGGCTTACTACTACTGCTACTTTATTTTATCTTCTTTAATAATCAATACAGCCACACCAAAGCCCACAGTTGCGAATCATTCGCAGAACAGGTTATGTGGATAACCTGTTGAAATCATTATCTTCCGCTCCAACCGAGTGTGCGGTCAACCGTCACTTTTGCCCTGAAAATACGGCCTTTTGAGGCAAGTTTTAACCGCGGCAATAAGTCGTCGCGTAAACGCCGATCGAGTGCGTCGGCTGCGGAACTGCTTGCGGCGAGAATATGCAAGACGCCGCGTGTCACGGTTACGGGGCGTACATCATTGAGCAGCATCTTGGGTAGCGCGCTTTGCCAAGTATCGGCGATGGCCGAGAGCACATCGGCCGATTGGCCAACGCATTGGCTATAGCAACGCTTAACAAAGTAATCAAGAGGTTTTGGCAGATAGCGGCTGCGGGGAATTTTAAATGAAATTTGCTTTTCAAGTTGTTGGGCCTGGCGAGCGAGTTGGGGCTTAAGCGTCTTGAATGATGGTTCAGCCATTGTTTGGGCTGTGGGTCGTGCCTGCAGGCCGCCTGAAGCTTTTAGCGCGTTCCTTTGCCTTGGTGCCATGGCTTTACCTCTGCACTGGAAAAGCAAGAGTCCCGGTCAACTGGCTTTTGGTGCCACTGCATAAGCCCGCGCCGGTATTATGGTTACGAACTGGGCTGGCGTATGGCGGCAATCTGCGGGCTGGTTTAAGGGGACCACCTTATAAGTTGAGACTTACCGGCATGATCACGTACAAAAAGTTATGCCCTGATCGTAAAATGCCCGGCTTGTTTGCTGTTTTAAGATCAAGCGTAACATCTTCAGTGGGGCAAACTTTAAGAGCGTCCTGCAGGTATTGCGGGTTAAAGCCAATATCAAGTGGTTCACCATGAAGTTCGATGGGCATTTCCACGGTGGCCTCACCAACTTCAGCAGCGCGGCTGGAAAGTACCAGTTCCTTCGCCTGAAACGAAAGCTTAACACCCTTGGATTCTTCATTGGTAAGCAGCGAAGCGCGCCGCACCGCACTGGCAAAGCGTTCGCATTTGAGGGTGGCTTTGCGGTCAGAATCTTTGGGGATTACATCGTTATAATTGGGAAATACACCCTCCACCAACACCGTGCTTAACACCGCTGTGGCTACGGTGGGCTTTTTATCGCCTTCGCCACCGTGGGAAACCCGGGCGAAGAGGCGATTTTCGCGGAACTGCAATTCAACTTTTTGTTCCGGATCGGTCAGCAGTCTTTCAATGAGCGTAATGGCCTTAATAGGCACCACGTGGGAAAAATCGGGGCCTTCAACAGGCAGGTCTTCTTTGGCCAATGCCAGCCTGTGCCCGTCGGTGGCCACCAGAGTGAGCCTGCGGCCTTTGCGTTCGAACATCACGCCGTTGATGGCATAACGGCTCATTTCTTTGGCGGCCGCAAAGCGTGAGCGGTCCAGCAGGGCTTTAAGCATGCCGGCGGAGATATCAATGTCGGCATTGCCTTCAAAACCGCTGATCGGCGGGAACTCTTCGGGATTGTAGCCCAGCAGCACAAATTTGCTGTCGGAGCCTTTGATGGTGGTTTTTTGGGCATCGCTGTCTATAACCACCGTATCGTCCGGCGAGTTGTTGATAATTTCCAGCAGTTTGGAGGCGGGAAGCAGCACCGAACCCTCGCGTTTAACGTCGCATTGCCCCAAGGTGGTTTCAAGCGCAATTTCGTTATCGGTAGAGAGCACGCGCAACACTTTGCCATTGGGCGTTTCAACGGTTGAGAGTTTTACGCAACCCAGCACCGGTTTGGGCGAACGCGCGGGTACCACGCCCGAAGCCAACGCCAGAACTTCAACCAACGCCCCACGATGAACTGTTACCTTCATAAGTGCAATTCCATTTTGCTGCCACGAACGTTTACGTCATCGCCCGCCGTTCGGAACGATAAAATCTTCTGCATACTAATAACAGCGGCCAAAAACAACAACTGGCATTTTAGCAAACTTGGCAAAATTGGTACAATACCGTCTGATTTTTAGCGGCTCATAAGCAAATGAGGTTTACATGCCCGAATTACTCGATTCTCCAATAACCGGCTCCCAGGCCAGCCATGGTGTGCAAGCATTCATTATTCCAGGCAGCATCACCGACCCGGCCCTGCACAGCATTGCTGAAAAAGTCGCTGCAGGCACACCGCTCGACTTTGACGATGGCATGGCACTTTGGAACACACGCGATATCTTCAGCCTGGGCATGCTGGCCAATGCCATGCGGCAGGCCCGGCACGGCAAAGTAGCCTATTACAACATCAATCGGCACATCAATTATTCCAATATTTGCGCTCTCTCATGCAAGTTCTGCGAGTTTCATCGCAAACGCGGGGAGCACGGGGCCTACGAATACAATCTCGAAGACATCTACCGCATTGCCGGCGAGGCCGCCGCCGCCGGCGCTACGGAGGTGCATATTGTCGGCGGCCTGCACCCGTGGCTACCTTTTAGCTGGTATATCGAGATGCTTTCGGGTCTGCGGCAGCGCTATCCCCAATTGCACCTCAAGTGCTTTACCGCCATCGAAATTGATCATTTGGCGCGCCTATCCAAACTAAGCGTGCGTGAGGTGCTGGTGGCTCTGCGCGAGGCGGGCCTTGGCTCCATGCCGGGCGGCGGAGCCGAAGTGTTTGACGACCGCGTACACGATGAAGTGTTTAAGGGCAAACTGCGCAGCGACGGCTGGATGCAGGTGCACAAAATCGCCCATGAGTTGGGCATCGCCACCAATGCCACCATTCTTTACGGCCATGTTGAAACGCGGGCCGAACGCGTGCGCCACCTGATTAAACTGCGTGAATTGCAGGATGAGGCACCCGGCTTTCAAACCATTATTCCGCTGTCGTTTATTCCCGATGGCAGCGAGTTGGGGCACCTGCCCGGCCCCACCGGCCTGGAAGACCTCAAAATGCTGGCCATATCGCGGCTGATGCTCAACAACTTTGCCCACGTCAAGGCCTTCTGGATTATGCAAACCATGAAGCTTTCGCAGGTGAGCCTCGACTTCGGCGTAGACGACCTCGACGGCACAGTTGTATGGTACGACATCACCAAGCGCGAGGGCGGAGCAGGCAACAAGCATCAGGAACAAACCGTACAGGACATTCGCCGCGTTATCATGGAGGCCGGTTACATACCAGCTGAACGCGATACGCTCTACCGCCGCGTCATTCGCAACGGCGCCGAATGGTCGGTTGAAAACACCTGAAACCCGCAGCATGGAAGTCCCGTAGTTAAGTTTGTTGTCCTTTTGTAGTCAAGAGAACATTTCATGGTTACGCCGCGCCATAAGCCACCTGCCAAGCCAAAAAGCACCGGTAAAAACCCGCCGCCCCGGCGCAAACTTTCGCATACGCACCAGCCGCCCGAAATGTCGCTGAAACAGTGGCAAATTGAATTGCGCCGGCAATATGCTCAGGATCAAAGTTTTGAGGTTGAAAACATCGGTGGGCAGAGGGTATTTTCTGACTTTAAGGTGTGTAACCCGAAAACCGGTGGAACGTACCGCGTGGCCATTCGCGGCGAAGGCCTGGGCGAAAGCTACTGCTCATGCCCGGATTTTGCCACCAATACGCTGGGCACCTGCAAACACATAGAATATTTGCTGCACAACATTAGACAGAAACAGGCAGGGGCAGCGGCGTTGGCGCGTGGTTTTACACCGGAGTATTCGTCGGTGTATCTCAAATACGGTGCGCAGCGCGAGGTAATGTTTCGACCGGGCACACACTGCCCCGAGGGACTGCGAAAAGCGTCGCGGAAGTTTTTTGACGAATCGGGCCGCCTGCTGCCCGACGCATGGACGAACTTTGACGATTTTATGATGGCAGCGGCTCACAGCGGCCATGACCTTCACTGCTATGAAGATGCTCAGGCCTTTATGGCTGAAAAACGCGATGCCGCCCGACGCGCTTATGTGCTTAGGCGCGTATTTCCGCAGGGAATAGACAGCTCCGCTTTTAACAAGCTGCTCAAGGTGCCGCTTTATCCGTATCAGCGGGAGGGAGCGCTTTTTGCCGTGCGTGCGGGCCGGGCGCTCATTGGCGACGAAATGGGCCTGGGGAAGACCATTCAGGCCATTGCCGCCGCAGAAATTATGGCCCAGCATCTTGGGGTAGAGCGGGTGCTGGTTATCTGTCCGACGTCACTTAAACATCAATGGCGAAACGAAATTCACAAATTTTGCGGGCGTAGTGTGGATGTTGTAGGTGGGCTGCGCACCCGGCGTGAAGAACATTACAGCTCCGAAAGCTTTTTCAAGGTAACCAACTACGACACCATTCGCCGTGATTTTGAGCTGATCAATAAATGGATGCCCGACTTGGTGATTCTGGATGAGGCCCAGCGTATTAAAAACTGGAATACCCATGTGGCCCGGGCCGTTAAACGCATTTCAAGCGACTATGCCATTGTGCTTACCGGCACTCCACTGGAAAACCGCCTGGAAGAACTTGCCTCGCTGGTGCAATTTGTGGACCGCCACCGGCTCGGGCCTACGTTTGCGTTTTTAGACCGTCATCAGCAGCGCGATGAAAGCACGGGTCGTGTGATCGGCTACCAGCGGCTTGACGAAGTCAGCCGCACGCTGGCGCCCATTTTAATTCGCCGGAGGAAAAGTGCGGTCCTGCAGCAGCTTCCTGCCCGTATGGATAACAACGTGTTTGTGCCCATGACCGAGGAGCAGCAGAATCACCATGAAGAGAATCGCAGCATAGTGGCGCGGCTGGCCGCAAAGTGGGCGAGGCAACGGTTTTTATCCGAGGCCGATCGGCTCCGTCTGCTCGTCGCCCTGCAGAACATGCGTATGAGTTGCGACAGCACCTATCTGCTCGATGAGCTTACCAATTTCGGCTTTAAGGCCGACGAAATCACTCAGCTACTGTCAGAAATGTTTGAAACGCCCGGAACCAAGGTGGTTGTTTTCAGCCAGTGGCTGCGCATGCACGAGTTGTTGGTTGACAGAATTAACCATCGCAAATGGGGCCATGTGCTGTTTCATGGCGACGTGCCAGGCGACCGGCGCGGCGAGCTGGTTGACCGCTTCAACAAAGACCCTGACTGCCGGATATTTCTCGCGACCGATGCCGGCGGCGTAGGCCTTAACCTGCAGCATGCCGCATCGGTTGTGATCAATGTGGATTTACCCTGGAACCCTGCCGTGCTGGAGCAGCGTATAGGCCGCGTGCACCGCCTGGGCCAGTCGCAGCCAGTACAGGTGATAAACTTCGTCTCCAGAGGCACGATTGAAGAGGGTATGCTCTCGGTGTTGCGATTCAAGAAATCGCTCTTCGCCGGGGCGCTTGATGGCGGCGAGCCTAACATTTCGTTTGGCGGCAGCCGCCTTAAGAAATTCATGGA
Source organism: Phycisphaerales bacterium (assembly GCA_013044165.1). Classification (GTDB taxonomy): domain Bacteria; phylum Planctomycetota; class Phycisphaerae; order WQYP01; family WQYP01; genus JABEVB01. The sequence continues at coordinate 854 of JABEVB010000019.1, read as the reverse complement.
GCAGGTACAGGCGGCTACCGATGCCGTCACGCCGGATCACGACAGCGCAACCGATGTAGCCAGCGTTGGCGAGTTTACAGTTGAAACGCTCCAGACAACTGCCACAGAGGAAACGGGCGATGATTCGTCGGCTGCCGACGTGATCGCGGCGGGTACAGTCCAGAAACAATTGCCGCCAGTTAAGGGGGAGCCATCGCGGCCGGTTGCAAGCGCCGCTGCGGCATTGAGTGCAGGCGCTTCGGCGCAATCCGCCGCCGCAGACCCGCTGGCCGGGCTGCTGCAGGCCGGCTTGTCCTTGCTGGATCAATGGATGAAGCAATCGGCAGGCTCGTCGGCGTCCACGGGCAACGGCAATGAGCCGCGCTCAGCTGGCCCAAGCAACTCACCGGTTACGCAGCTCGTGCAGCGCGATGCCGACACCGGCGAACCATACCTGAAGATTCCTATGCCGAGCAAGCAAGTTGTAGATCAGGCGCTATCCGCCTTAGCGCAGCTCGTAGCCCGTTACGGGCAAAAATAGCGGAACGAGGTATCAGCAATCATTGGCTACCGCAGGCGTAGAAGCATGTCCAAAACGCCTCTCTGGCATCAGATGGGTCCTGAGCGTGTGAACAATAGCGAGGATAGTCGCTCTGGGGAATTAATAATACTCCATTACGAATTATATAATATTATCCATTGAATCTGGGCGACATATTGTATATTATACAGCGGTGGCAATAGGTCATTCCTCACGGAGGAGTGTGAATGGGCAAAAGACCCAACGCACAGCGAGTTATGCTCTGTTGACGCAATTGAGGAATTCCACGAGCTGCGTGAAAAGCATGGCGTATTGGGCAAGATCAACCTGCGGG
>JABEVB010000122.1 GCA_013044165.1 Phycisphaerales bacterium | reverse complement strand
GAAGAACTTGAAGCCATTGCCTCGCGCGTGCGCTCGACCCTCGTCGGCGTGCCAGTTGCAGTGTTTGATTAAAGCCTCTTGGGCATTTTGGGCAAGGCGCTGGCGTAGTCCGCGGCAATGCGTTGCCCCAGGCAAAAGTGGACGCAAGGCCCTCGAGTCACGCTAATATGGCTTGCGGCGGTAAACTCACGGTAACCCCCGATAGACTCTCCACTCTGAAAGTCCGCGAGGTAGCTAAAAAAAGCGCTATGTTAAAACCGCCATAACTGACAAATGTGGCCGCATACATTCTAATAGCACCATGTGCCGTATGGCCGCGGGCCGTGTTCCCCCCAGCCATAGCTGATTGCCAGACTCGTGCAGTGGCGACTGCATGAAGTCATAACCCGGCATAAAGCCACAGGATGGGCGGTCGGGCTGGAGTTTTACGCTCCGCCGCAGGATACGCAGGTGGTTGACGCCTGTGGAGCGACGAATGAAATTATCCATTTATGATTATCTGGTTATTGGGCTGTATTTCACGTTCATAATGGCCGCGGGCGTGTTGTTCCGTCGGTTAAGTAAAAACACCTCCGATTATTTTCGCGCCGGCGGTTCAATGCCCTGGTGGATCACCGGTGCGGCTCTGTTTATGGGATTCAGCGCGTGGACCTTTACCGCCGCGGCGGGCCAGGCTTACCATGATGGAACCTTCGTATTGGTGCTGTACCTCACCAATGTGGTTGGCTACGTCACCGTGTTTTTCCTGGGAGCCAGACGATTACGGCGGCTGCGCGTAATTACGTGGATGGAAGCCGTGTACGAGCGATACGGCCGACCGACGCAGCAGTTTTACACCTGGATTAAGCTCCCGCTGCTGATTTTATTGGCGGGCGTAGGGCTTAACGCGGTCGCGGTGTTTATGTCGGCGGTGTTTGGCGTGGGCTTTTCGTTGACGCTGGTCGTCTGTGGAGCGGTCATTACGCTGGTGTCGTTTGCCGGCGGCGCCTGGGCGGTTGCGGCCAACGATTTCGTTCAGATGTTTCTAATTGCCGCCATCACCGCAGTCGCGGCCGTGCTGGCACTGAACCAGCCGGCCGTTGGAGGCATCAGCGGCTTTATTCACAAAGTTCCCAGTTATTACTTTGATTGGACCGCCAAAGCGCCGGCGGTCATGTTGTTTGGTTGGATGGCGGCCATGCTTCTGCTGAACATGCTGACATATAACAGCATTGAAGTGTCGCCAAAATACCTCATGGTGCGGAGCGATCGCGAAGCCAGGCGTATGGTGCTTATTCCGATCATCGGCCTCTTAATCGCGCCGGTGCTGTGGCTGCTGCCCGCCATGACGGCCATTATCACCCATCCAAATCTGCACGCGGAGTTCCCCAGGTTGCAACACCCGTCGGAGGCGGCTTTTGTGGCGGTTTGCATGGATACCATGCCTCGCGGGCTTATAGGCCTGCTCGTGAGCGGCATCTTCGCCGCCACTATCACCAGCATGGATGCCACTCTTAACCAAGGCGTGGGTGTAATGGTTCGCAACTTTTATCTTCCCATTATGAACCCGCAATGCGGCGAACGGCGGTTGCTGGTGGTAAGCAAATTGCTGACGCTGGTGTTTGGCGCCCTTATTACCGCCGTCGGGCTTGTATTAAGCACCATGCACCTGACGGGCCTGTTTGATCTCACCAATCAGCTTGCGGCAAGCCTGAGCCTGCCGCTGACGCTGCCGCTGGTGTATGGGCTGTTTTATCTGCGGACACCCGGCTGGGCCGCCTGGAGCACCGCGTTGGTGTCGCTGGGGGCGGCGCTGGTGCTGAAAATCGAAAGCGCACCTCTGCTCCGATTTATGTTTCCGGCGCTTGCTCGCCAGCACAGCGCCGGCGCGCAAGCCGATGGCCTGTTTATTCTCACAACCGTCGGCGTCATTCTCATTGGCACCGCATGGTTTTTTTTGACGGGGCTCTTTTACCGATCCAGTTCGCCGGAGCATCAGGCCCGAATCGAAAAACTGCGGGCGAATCTGCGCACGCCCGTAGACCCGCATGTTGAGTGTATCAGCGATCATCGGCCGCATCTGTATCTTATCCTTGGGCGGCTTAGCGCAGCCTATGGCGTGGCAGTTATGCTCTTTGCGTTCATACCCAACCCCGTTTCGGGACGGGTGAGCTTTTTATTCTGCGGTGGCGTGCTGCTGGTTGTGGGCTTGCTGCTGCTGGCGAGCCGCCGCCGCTTACGCAGGACGACCGCTGCTGTCAAAATAACTTGATAAATATGGAGTAGTGCTATGGGTGATATTCATTGCGGTATCTGTTCAATTATTCTGCCGGAACTTTCGCCGGATGAGCTTATCGAGCGTGTTGCACAAGCCGGCTTTGATGGCATCGAATGGCGCGTGGCTGCTCCCGCTGCAGCGCATGGGCCGCACACCTACTGGAACAACAACCGGGCCACGCTGGCCCCCGAAGCACTGGCAAGCGAACTTCCGAGGCTTATACAGCTCGCCGCCGCCCATGGCGTGAGCACCTGTGCGATTTCGCCTTATTACACCTGCCTCGAGCCAGCCAGTGTAGAATCGGTCATGGCGGCTATGCCGGCTGGCTGCGGCATGCATGTTCGCGTTACCGCGCCCAACTACGACGCCTCGCGCCATTACAACGCCCAGTTCGCGGCCGCACGCAGCGCTTTCGCAAACATCGAGCGACTGGCTCAACGCTACGGCGTCCGCGCCTGTTTGGAGCAGCACCAAGGCTCGCTGACGCCTTCCGCCAGTGCGTGCGTACGCATGGTAGATGGGCTAAATCCAAAGTACATCGGCGTGATAATGGACCCTGGCAACACCGTTGTGGAAGGCTACGAAAATTTTTCCATGGCTGTCGAAATGTTAGGGCCCTATCTCGCCGAAATTCATCTCAAAAATGCCACGCGGGTTAAAACCGACGACGGCGGTCGGCAGCGATGGGGCGTGAAGTGGGACTCGCTTGCAGCGGGCATGGCTGACCTCCATGAATTGCGCGTAGCGCTTCATAAAAATCACTTCTCTGGCGGGCTGTTATTGGAAGATTTTTCCGATCGCCCGGCAACCCAACGCCTCGCCGAGGGGCGAGAGACAATGCAGTGGCTCAGGCTGCCGCCGGGATGATATTGGAAGTTCTGGACGCCGACGGCCCGAGGTGGCAGCCAGGCCGATTATGTTTTATGCCTGCGGACGGCTGTATTCGCTTCGGCTTACCGACGAGAGATAGTGTGTTTATCGGCGTGCCAACATTTGGTAAATCGCTTCGAGTTTATCGAGGTATGGGCCGGGCTGAGAATTGGCGGCGGCTCGCATGGCGGCTGCCTGCATGCGATCTAACTCGGGGCCGCTGCTGGGCAAGGCGTCAAGCGCCAACGCCATTTCCGCCACGTTCCGGGGCGTGGGCACAATGCTGCCAGCACCGCTGCTGCGGACAAGTTCGCCGCAGCCCAAATAGCTGGTGCTGACCACCGGTCGCCCGTGCGCCAGCGATTCCAAAGCCACCAATCCGAAGCTTTCATAAAATGTTGGCAGCAGCAATGCATCGCTGCCGGCGAACATGCGGCTCATCTGCTCAGTCGGGCCGATGAACTTTACGCGATCGGCAACGCCAAGCTGCTGGGCCAGTTCCAAAAAGCGCCGTACCCGCCCCAGACCCACCACCAGCAACTTCCATTGGCTTTGCGAAGCGCCAATCGCGCGGATGGCCCAGGCCAGCCCCTTACGCCGAAAATCGTGGCCCGCGAATAGCGCTACCCGGTCATCAGGTTTATAGCCATAGATGTCGCGCAGCCACCGCCGGTGCTCGGCCATCTCCGCAGCATCTGGCGCGGGTCGCATCAGCGGGTTCTCAAGTTTAATCAACCGTTGCGGTGACACAGAATACAGCTTAATAAACTCCTGCTCCATCAGGCCGCTGATGCAAATAATATGCTTGGCTCCGCCGCGAACCGGCGACTCGACGGCGGCCCGCTCAAGCTTCAGCAGCATTCGCTGTTTGCCCGCCAGTTTCAGCAGCAGTTTCTTTATCTGTGCTTTGGCCGGCGTCTCACGCATGGCCACCGACTGCCGCTGAATGCTGGCATATACTCCCGCGTGCGGGTGGTAAACATCGCCGGGCCAGGCGATGGTCATGGAATGAGCTACTTGCGGTTTATGCTCGCGACACCAGGCGGCGGCCTCGCGGCCAAAACGTCGAAAGCCAAAGCCTGTGCTTAATCGCCCACCGCGCAGACGATGAATCACGACGCCGTCGGGTGCCGCTGCTGGTGCGGACAGGCTGTTGCGCGACCGCTCGGCATCATACGATGCACCGGCATGCGCGGCCTGCCTCGGGTTGGGTGGGTTAGCATCATGGCATACCACGTGTACTTCGTGACCGCGGGCGACAAGCTCGCCTGCGAGCCATACCGTCATGGCTTCAGCTCCGCCGCGATGCGGGTCGAAATGTTCGATAATCAGCGCTAGCTTCACGGTTGGGTCCTTTGCCACTGCTCTAAGACTGTTTTCCAAACCTGTTCAACACCAATCGCCCTCATACAACGATGATCTATTGGACACCGCTTAAGCTGGCAGGGGCCGCATGGCACGGGCACGGAGAGTTGTCGCTCGCCGACATAAAAAATCTCGGCCCAACGCGGGTCCGTGGGGCCAAAGAGCGTTACCAGCGGCACGCCGAACGCCGCCGCAAAATGCCGTGGGCCGGTATCATTACACAGCATCAGCGCGGCTTGCCGCACCAAGGCTTTTACCGCACCCAGCGAAACACCCCGGCCATCGTGTACTGCCGCCAGCGGCACAATCTGCCGATTGAGCACACTCATGTCAGACTGGTTGATGGCGTTTCGTAAAATGGCATCTATCAGTGGCCTCTCGGCTGGCGAGCCGGCTATTATTACGCGCGCTGCGATGGGGCCTGCCGGGTTGCTTATTCTAGCCGATACTTCGGCAAAGCGCTCCGCCGGCCAGCATTTAGAACTGCCAAAGTTCGCGCCCGGAAACACCATCGCATACGGTTGCTGGCTGCCTATACCCATAGCCGCTAAAGCGCTTTGCGCCTCGGCACGCTCGCCTTCGGTAACGCCCAGTCGCAGCGTCCGTGATTGCTCGTTTGAACCAAGATAACCCGCGAGTTGAAGGTAGTAGTCAATCACCGGCGCCGGCTGGTAATTGTGATATCGCGCCAGGGGGCGTTGCAACGGGCCAAAATGGCCCCGTTGGGTAAAGCTGCTGCCATCGTCATGATGCATTAAAAAGTTAAAACGATGGGCATGGCCTGCCGCGGGTTCAAGACTTACACAATCAGGCGGAGTTTTCCTGGCTTGGGCCCGGGTATTGCTCGTGGCCTTATGTGCCAAGGCCTTTGTTCGATTTTCGATGAGTCGTCGGGCAAAGTTGCGTGCCCATTGAAGGTCAAGGTCGTTATCGCAGCGGTGCTTTGGGCAAAGGGTATCGGTAAGCAGGAGGCTGCGGTATTCGCGAGCGTAACCAAGCCGCCGCGGAACGTTTGCTTGCCAAACCGCCAGGGCGCTACGCAGGCTGTTGGGCAAAATCACGGCGAGATCAAAATGCTCCCGTCGGAGCAGGGCCGCGGTCGCAGCGATAGACGACTTCTTTTTACCGGGCCGTGGTGGATAGGATATTGCCGCGTCCAGCAAACTAAGGCCGCTTAATACCGGCATGGCCAGCGAATTGGCCAGGCCGGCAATATGACTCTGTGGATAAAGCTGCCGCAATGCGTATAAAAATGGCGTGGCCATGACGGCATCGCCAAGCCAGTTGGGCATGATGACCACAATGCGTTGAGCCGGTATGCGAGGCTGCTGATTCACGTTGTGCATTGTGAACCGGTTGGTGGCTGGTGGCAAATGCCCCGACAATCTTCCACAAACACCGCCAACGCCTTCCAGGGACATTGCGGTAAGACGGGGCTATCGCCGCAGCGTGCCAAATGGCCCGTACCAGGCGGCGTTGGCTCCCGTTTGGAGGCGGCATGACGTGTTCGCATGGCAAATGGGGCGGGAGAATCGGCGTTGAGCTTATCTTCTCGATAGCTTCGGCTTGACTTCTGTGCAGCGTGTGGGGCAAGTTTATCGCCCGATAACTCAAAATAATTCATTTAAAAGAAGATATGCATCCGATAATAAGGTCAGAGTAGGTGCGCTATCGAGGATGGCTATTGGCGTAAGTTAAGGTAAAATAATCGCTTATTAAAAACATCGCCTTCCCCGATCATTTTTTTAAAGTTTTTGTTGACTTCGCATTTTGCGCGCCTACTGTTAGGCGTTGATGAAGTTCAACACGGGGCGGTCTGAACCCGGTTAAAAACTCAGCGATTAGGCAGTGCTTCGACAAGTAAAGCCGACCTCGTTGGCATAAAGCTGGCTGGCGGATCTTGGCAAGCGGGCGCATGGATGTGCCGGGCGAACTCCTCGCGGGTTCGAACTCGGCTTGATTTGCGCCTGATGAGCTGTCACGCATGGTGCGATAGGTCGCTTAAAAATCAGCGGCAGTTTGGTGATCTGGTACGCAAAGAGCCGTGTCACCTTGCTGCAGAATAGTGCGATAAGCGATTTGGTGAACAAAAAATTATGGCGTCACTTGTGATGAGATGTTCTCATTGCGGTGTGGGGTTTTACGCCTGTCTCTTTTTTATAGGGGGAGTCTTTATGAAGACTTCTGGAAAAATTCAATGTCTGTTGGCACTCGCCGCCTTGGCTGCGGTGCCGGTTGCCGCTAATGCCGCTACGACCGAACTCCTTCAATTGCAGGTCAATGGTGGAACACCCATTACCATCAATGACAATGGCACGGGCGATATCAATAATGCCATCGGCACCATCACCATTGCGAGCGGTACCGCCAGTGGTGGCGTGAGCTTCGGTGGCAACAATATTTCGACACGTGGTCCGACCACTCAGCTTAATGACAATACGATTTCCATCACCAACACTGGTAACGCATCGGCAGATGTTACCATCTTGCTTAGCGACTACAATTTTGCCCCGGCCGGTTCTGTTGGAAGCCCCCCATCGCTTACTAATTTACTCGCGGGTACCTATTACCCCGACAGTTCGACTGGTTCGGCCTCGGCCTCGGTGACGAGCTATGTGGATCCCAACAATGCACAGATTACGCTGAGCAACTATTCGTCGTTTACCAACACAGGGGCGTCCAGCGTGTCAACGCTCCCAGATGGCACTTTCAATGGGACTAGCACCTCCGTTAACTATACGCTGGGATCCGGTGATTTTTCGCTCGCTCAGGTCGCTACTCTGGTGGTGCCGGTGGGTGCCCAGCTTAACTTGTCTGCAACAACGAGCACCAACGTTTCAACCATCCCATCACCTGAGCCTGCATCGTTTGCTCTGCTTGGCGCGGCAGCATTGCCGTTGCTGCTGCGTCGCCGCAAGGGGACGCTTGCTTAAGGATTTTGAATTGAACGTGGCGGGTGCGGCCTAGATTGTGTCTGGGCCGCACGAAAGCCCGCTGCGAATCTGAGTTTCCTTCTTTTAGGGGGAGTCTTTCTTATGAAGACTTTAATGAACATCAAACTGTATGTCGCGGCTTTGGCGGCCGCAGCCATCGTGCCGGCAGCCAGCGCCTCCATCGTCATCAGCCCTGGAACCGGCACCTCTATGGCGCTGGGCTATCAAGAGGCTGGTTCATCGCAAGCTGTCGTTTACGACAACCAAACCGGTGACTTGGACGCTGCCGCGGGTAATATGTCGGTACAAGATTCTGCTGGCTCGGCCTCACCGGATTTCACTGGTACCTTCAGTGCCTACACAACGTCCACGAGCAGCAGTTCTATTCTCCAGGGGTTGCAGTTGGCGTTCCGCAATACCGGCCTCACTCAAAAGACCATCACCATCGAAGTGACGGAAGTCGGCTTTAATGTGCCACAGGGCAACAGCGTCTCGCTGCTCAACGAGCTTAGCGGCACCATCACCAATGCTGGTGGTTCAGTGATCGCGCCGGATAACGTAACGTTTACCAGCTATGCAGATCCGGCCAATGGCTGGGGCACTACCCCCAATGGTACGCCAACGTCAACGTATAATGCGACGCCGAGTCTGCCGTCCAGTCCGCTTCAGTCGTTTGCCGAGCCAACGACGATGACGACATTCAGCACGAGCGGAAGTTACTCGCTGACCGATGTGCTCACCATCACCTTGTCAGGTGGAGCTTCGGCCAACATCAGCGATACCACGCAAACCGTCGCTGCTCCAGAGCCGGCGAGTCTTGCCATGCTTGGCTTGGGGGGCGCGGGCCTGCTTTTGGTTCGTCGCCGCAAGATCGCCAAAGCCTGAGTCTTGCTCTAAGGCGCGGTACGTTATTTTTTTGACGACTCCCTTAAGGAGGCCGCTGGGTTATAACCTGTCGGCCTCCTTCTCTTTTTGCATCTTGCCTGGTTGGCAGCTATAACGTCGCCATGGATTTTGAGCTAATCATCCTCGGAGCCGGTGCCGCCGGAATGATGGCTGCAGTCGCCTGCGGCGAGGAGCGACTGGCACAGAATTTGCCGGCTCTGCGACTTGCGATACTTGAAAAGAACGCCCGCCCCGGCATCAAGGTACTGGTGTGCGGCGGTGGACGCTGCAATCTTACCAATGCCGGCAGCCAGGATTTTTTAATCCGGCAGTTTGGGCGCAATGGACGCTTTTTAACCCCGGCGCTGCGCCATTTTGACAATGATGCCCTGCGAGCGTGGTTTGCCGCGCGCGGCGTGCCCACGCACGAAGAGCATGATGGCAAAATATATCCTGATTCCAACCAGGCAAAATCAGTGGTAGATGCCTTGGCCGCGCGCATGGCCGAATTGGGCGTTGCATCCTTTGCGGGGCCCGGCTGCGCCGCCACGGCCGTCAGGAAGTTGGGTGCAGGTGAACCCGACTCGCCGGGCTTTGCGGTAACCTTGACCGACGGCCGCACCCTGAGCACCAGCCTGCTGCTTCTAACCGTCGGCGGTCAGAGCTACACCCGCATGGGCACCACAGGCGACGGATATCGCTTCGCCCAGGCAATGGGGCACACCATCGTAACGCCGCGCCCGGCGATTGTGCCTTTGCTATGCCAGCAGTCTTGGGTGGCTGAATGCCAGGGCGTTGCTGTTCAAGATGTTGAGGTTCGCATTGAGGCGCCGGGCCCTCTGCCGCGGCTTGCTACCGGCAAACCAGCGCCCAGCATCAATGATCTGATGTTCACGCATTTTGGCCTCTCCGGCCCGGCGGTGCTTAATATATCTGAAATTGTTGCGGAATTGCTCGAACGTTTTGATGTCATCACTCTGCGGATAGACCTGCTGCGGCACCACACACGCGAACAACTTGCCGCCGAGATGCGGCAATGGCAAAGCGGCTGCGGCCGTCGGCTGCCCCGCACCATGCTGGCAAGCCTGATTCCTCAACGCCTTGCGGACGTGCTCTGCCGCCTTGCGGGCATTGGCGAAACGCAAACCTGCGCGGTGTTAACCGCGGCGCAAATGCATCACCTCATCGAAAGCCTTAAGTCGCTTCGATTTACCGTCTATCAGACGCGCGGTTTCAAAGAGGCGATGGTAACGGCCGGCGGCGTAAGCCTTGCAGAGGTAAATCCTGATACCATGGAATCGCGTGTGTGTCCCGGATTGTTTATTGCCGGCGAAGTGCTCGATCTTACCGGCCCCAGCGGCGGCTACAATTTGCAGCTTGCGTTTTCCACGGGCCGCCTTGCGGGCGTGAATATCGCCCGATCGCTAGCAACTGCCACACACAGTGCGTAAAAAACCGAGGTGCCCTTGTCGTTTGCGCTCAAGTGGTGCGTATCACCCTGACCATTATAGACCCGTCGCCAGTGTCCTATTCAACGGCGGGCGACTGCTCCTGCGGAGGCCGGCACCCATTGCTGCATCACGGCGTTGTTGCTACACCCCAGTGCGCTCCGGCAAACTCGTTGGGATGCTGTGCGTACCACGCAAACAAAAGGCAGTAAGTTGTGGGGGTGTGTTCAGGTGATAAAACCATCGCCGTGGTGGATTGCGGATAAACCCAGCACCGGTAGGTAATCCGCTTGCCTGCAACGGTTAGCGTTCCGTTGCGGCCGGCCAGCGGATTATCTCGCGGGGGCGCATGGGCTAAAAGGTCGGCAAAGGCCACGGGCCGCCAATGTCCGTTGAGTTTTAGCAGCAGGAGCGGCTCTTTTAGGCGATAGATGGATCGGTCCCACCGTGGATTGACCGGGTAACGCAATAAGCCAGACTCAAAGTAGTATGCACCGTAGGGGTCTTTGCGATAGGCATCGTAAAGAGCCGGGTCGCCGGCGATCATGGTGGTGTTTGGATGCAGCTTTCGCCATACGCCCCACGGTACGACGCAGCAAGGCATCGCATGGAGCGTTAAATGATTGGCTGCGGCCGGACCGCTGATGGCCCTGCCTCCGATACTGGTCCAGAGGCTTTCATTCTTGGCCTGCTGTTGATGGTCATAAATTAACGCGTTGCTGTTGTATACCAGTCCGCTCTCGGCGAAGCGCAACTTCTTGCCGTCAATGACGCGGCTTGCCACCAGCGAACTGTCGCAGGGGCCGTCGTAAATGACCGCAATAGGATCGCCGCCCAACGTGTCGTTGGCGATGCCATGCCAATTAAGCATTTGCAGAGGATACGCCCGGGCCTGGCCGTTGATAACCACGCCTATGACGCGTGAGGCTGCCACCACAAAGCCACCACTGTCGCGTAGCCGGCGGTTGATTGCAGAAACCTCGGCCACGTCAAGCACCTTGGGCTGACGCAAGGCCACGAGAAAGTTTTTGCACTGGCCGGAGGCGATCAACTCTTGGCGCGGCACCAGCAGCGGCTGGAGATTAAAGCCATAGCTTGAAACATGCTTGCCATCGCCCACAATGTGCACGATGTGCCCCTGCATGATGGGGATGATCACATCTTTAATTAGAGCGCCGGCGGTGAGCACCAATAGCAGGGCGATGATCCAGCCCCCTTGACCGAGCCAATGGATGCAGCGCCGAAGCTGTCCGAGGTGCTGGGGTGGCTTAGGTGTTGGCTCTTGAGGAGTCTGCGGCGATGAGGGCGGCAGAGAGGGGTCATTATGTGTAGGTTTCATGCCATAATACCAAGATGCGCGAGTAGTTTACTACCTCGCCGGCGTCAATTGCACGGGTGCAGTTGCCACCGGAGCCGCCGAGGCCACGGCCGCATGAACAGGTGTGTGGCAAACCAGAAGCAGCACCAGCAGAGCCGGTAAATATAAAACGCTGGCCAAAAATACTCTGCGGGCACTCTCGCGGGTGTGATCGGCCGCGAGTCGCAGCCCCTGCACGAGCAGCAGCAGGCCTAGCACTGTGGCCAGAGGGGCATACCAGCCGCCGGCGACGCCAAAAAAAGCCAGCCCGAGCGTTACCGCAATGAGCAGCACGCTATAGAGCACAATCATCAGGCAGGTAATGCGCCCGCCGGGGTCTATAACGGGCAGCATGCGAAAGCCACCGCGAATGTAATCATCACGATACAGCCAGGCCAAGGCTAAAAAGTGCGGAATTTGCCATACAAATAGCACTGCGCCAAGCAGCCACGCTGCGGCCGTGAGGTGCCCTGTGGCGGCCGCTACGCCCATCATTGGTGGAATGGCTCCACAAATGGCTCCCACCAATGTGTTGAGCGTTGTTCGCGGCTTAAGCGGCGTGTAAACGAAGGCGTAAATCACCAGATTGGCCACTCCCAATGCCGCCACCAGCGGGTTGACCAGAGCCAGCAGCAAGCCCGCGCCACCCACGGCCGTTACCAGGGCGAAAATCAGGGCGGTGGAGCGGCTCAACTCGCCGGCGGGTAAAGGTCTTCGGCATGTGCGGTTCATGCGGCTGTCTGGCGCAACTTCCAATATTTGGTTGATTGCCGCTGCCGCCGCCGCCAACAGCCAGGTGCCCAGCACCGTCCAAAGCAGCAGTGGCCAGTGGTGCAGGCCCGTGGTAGAAATTGCAAAGCCTACCCCCGTGGTAATAACAACCATGGCCGTAAGACGGATTTTGGCAAGCTCCGCCAGCAGCGAGCACTTCGCGGCCAACGTATTGGCTCGCGCGGCTGCGGCCGTGCTGTTCGGCTCGGCTAAATGGGGAGTGGAACAAATATCGTTGGTGCTCATTAAGCCTGTCTTTCATGGTGGTGGCCTGCTGCGGCTCGCTGCTGACGCGGGCTTTTAGGCCCGTCAGGTGCGGCATATTGCCGCGTGCGGTGCAATTGCCTGGGGTACTACCCGCCCCAATGGCATAGCGGATTGCGCGGCGTTTTCAGCCTAGCCCAAGGCGCTAGTCGCCTCCCGGCAACCAAAGCACAGTCCTACATCATAAAGATGTCGAAAGTGGATGTAAAATCAAATGGATTTTATATATACGAAAATTCCGCAAGATAAGCCACAACGTTGCATCTGGTTCGTACTATCGGGCATAATACCTGCGGCGGAGGTTGGCCTGACGAGTAGAACAGGACCGACTTCCTTATGTTTGATTCCTATGAGATGGACGGGCTTTTCGACGAAATGTTCGAGAAGCCAGGCGTTCCGCGACAATTTTACCAACTGGTTCACCAGCGGCTAATCACCCTTGGCGCAGGGGCTTTGGCACAGCGTCGCCGGATGGCTGATCTGTGCTTTCGAAACCAGGGCATTACCTTTACGGTCTATAAAGACACCGCCGGTGTCGAAAAGATATTTCCATTTGACCTGGTTCCCCGCCTTATACCCGCCGTCGAATGGAGCACCATTGAAGAAGGCCTCGTCCAGCGCATTACCGCGCTCAACATGTTTTGCCACGATATTTATCATCGGCAGTCTATCCTGCGTGAAAAAATTATCGACCCTGAGCTTATATATGGCGCAAAGATGCTGCGCCGCGAGATGATGGGCGTCAACGTGCCGCGAGACATATATATTCACATCTGCGGTACCGATCTCATCCGCGATGCGCAGGGCCGCTACCTCGTGCTCGAAGATAATTGTCGTTCGCCCAGCGGTGTAAGCTATGTGCTGGAAAATCGCGCGGTCATGAAACGCGTATTTCCGGCGTTATTTCAAAATGCCCGCGTTCGCGCTATAGAAGATTATCCGCATAATTTGCTGTGCGCGCTTAAGCATATTTCACCTCGGCCGTCCGAAACACCCTGCATTGTTGTTCTTACGCCGGGCGTTTTTAACTCGGCTTATTTTGAACACAGTTTTTTAGCCCGGCAAATGGGCGTCGAGCTTGTTGAGGGCCGTGACCTGCTGGTTGAAAATAATTTTATATACATGCGCACCACCACCGGACTTAAGCGTGTGGATGTGATTTACCGGCGCGTGGACGACGACTTTTTAGATCCGCTTTGTTTTCGGCCCGATTCTTTTTTGGGCATACCGGGCGTGATGAATGTTTACCGCATGGGCAATGTCGCCTTGGCCAACGCCGTAGGCACCGGCATCGCCGATGACAAAGCCATTTACCCTTTCGTACCCGATATGATCCGTTTTTACCTGCGGCAGGAGCCTATTTTACCCAACGTGCCAACCTACATTTGCGCTCGTGCCGCCGATCGCCAATATGTGCTTGAACACCTGCATGAACTGGTGGTAAAGCCCACCAACGAGGCGGGCGGCTACGGCATGCTTATGGGGCATCAGGCAACTGCCGCCGAAAGGGGCGAATTTGCCGAACGCATCAAAAGCGAACCGCGCAATTTCATCGCCCAGCCGGTGGTGCAATTGAGCCAGCACCCCGGCATTGTGGATTCGCACTTTGAAGGACGCCGCATAGACCTTCGGCCCTATATCCTGTGCGGCCAGCGTGTAACCGTGATGCCTGGCGGCCTTACGCGCGTGGCGCTCAAAAAGGGAAGCCTCGTCGTCAATTCGTCGCAGGGCGGCGGCAGTAAAGATACATGGGTGCTGGAAGAAGAGGATAACGCATGAACAGACATTTAAGCAGCAGCCAGCCAGTGCGATCGCGGGTTGGCAGCGCACCCTTGGGTACCTCAGCTCTGCTGGCGCGGGTGGCCGATGCCAGTTACTGGATGAGCCGATACCTTGAACGGGCCGAACACCTCGCCCGCCTGCTGGTCGTAAGCATGGATGTGCTCACCGGCGCCGGCGAACTCGATGCGGACTTTGCCTTGCGCGTATGCACGGATGTGCTGCAAATTACCCAGCACGACCACCTGCTCTCGCAACTCCAGCAGACCGCGCCCACGCCCATGAGCCTCATGAACGCCATTGCCCGCCACATGACGCTGGATGAATCCAATCCCAACAGCCTCATCAGTTGCATCAGCAAAGCCCGCGAAAATGCCCGCAGCATTCGGGAGAGCATTTCCGCTGAAATATGGGAAAATCTTAACGTGCTGTACTGGTCGTTTCGCTCTGATGACGCGGCAGCGCGCTTTGATGAGGCCCCACAGGAAACATGCCGCCAGGTTCTGACCGGCTCGCTGCTGCTGCAGGGCCTCGCCGACCAGACGATGGACCACGGGCAGATTTGGCTGTTCATGCAGTTGGCGAAATACCTGGAGCGTGTGGAAATGACCTGTCGCATTCTTGCCGCCAAATTCACCACCTTGTGCGCCCCGACGCTTTCCGTGCAGGGGCCGTTGCAGGTTATTCAATGGATGTCGGTGCTGCGAAGCTGCTGCTGCATCGAAGCTTACCGTCGCGCCAACATTGGAGAAATCAATGCCGACCGCGTTGCGGAGTTCATCATTTTTGCACCGTCGTTTCCGCGAAGCATTTTATTTTGTGTGCAGCACTCACTCGAAGCCGTAGACCGAATTCGGGCGATGCTTTCCGCCGATGCCGGTCGCGAAGCCCAGCGGCAGCTCGGGCGTCTGTATGCCGAACTGCAGTACGGTCAGGCCACGCTGGGAGCGGATGCACCGCTTACGGAGTTTTTGGAAAACATTCGTGCCGGCGCGGCGCAGGCCGCCATTGCGGTGCAGGACCAGTGGTTTTTACAGGTCGAACCGACGATCAACGTCTGAACGGCTCGACCTTGTGCAAGGAGCATTGCATGTTGCTGCGAACAACCCATAAAACGCGGCTGTCGTATTCCAGCCTCATCGGCGAAACCGTCATGGAACTGCGCATGGCGCCGCGCCACGAACGCAATCAGCACCGGCTTGCGTTTGATTTGGCCGTAGGGCCGGCGACGGAAGTTCGCAGTTATTTCGACTGGCTGGGCAATACGGTGCATGTATTTTCGATTGGCGGGTTTCATGACGCCATCGAAATTGTCGCCACCAGCGTTGTGCAAACCACGGCCCGCCCCGGCCTGATAGAAAAGCTCGTGGACATATTTCCGTTGGGGCCGCTGGACGATTATGCCCTTGCGGATTACCTGCGTTTTGACATGCTTGTTTGCGACTCTCCGGCGCTCACGGACTTTGTCCAAAAACTGCGGCCGCGCGGCGAGGCACGCCTGGCTGAGGTTGTGGGCCAAATTATGGCGGCCATCAACCGTGACTTTACCTACCAGGGCGGCGTCACCAACGCCGCCAGCCCGGTTTCTGAAATGCTGGGCCATGGCCGCGGCGTATGTCAGGATTTTGCCCACCTTATGATTGCGACCTTACGCAAGCTTGGCGTGCCGGCTCGCTATGTGAGTGGGTACATTCACGCGGGGCGGCAGTCGTATCGGGGCGCGGCTCAGAGCCATGCCTGGTGCGAGGTGTACTTTCCATCGGCTGGCTGGCTGCCCTTCGACCCCACCAACAACTGCATGGTAGGGGAGCATTTCGTCAAGGTGGGTTTGGGGCGCAGCTATCGCGATGTGCCGCCGCACAAGGGCGTTTTTCGCGGTTTTGCCGACGAAAACATTGCGGTTGAAGTGCTTACCGAAGAACTTCCGGAAGTGTCGAATCGCAGCGTTGGCGAGCGTTTTACGCCATTGGGCATACCGGTATATCGGCAGAGCGCGCGCGGCGCTGCCTTGCGCTGGGCCTTGGATGAGCAAGTCCAGCAGCAGCAACAGCAACAAAATGCCGACAGGCCTGTTACCGATAAAATTCGATAATCAGGTTCGGATTGATTTCAAAGGGTATCTGCTCGGGCATGGGCAGGGCAACGCAGCGAGCTTCCATGGCGGCAGGATTAAACTCCATCCATGTTGGAAGCTGATGGCCGGCGAGGCCTTCCATGTTTTCGCGCAGAATCTTGTGGATTTTTTCTTTGAAGGTGATGGTCATGCCAGGCGCTACCTGAAAGCTTGCAATATCCACTTTTTTGCCGTTGACCTTTACCAGCCCGTGCGCCACAAGCTGCCGCGCTGCCCAAATGGACCGCACCACACCGAGGCGGCGAACCACATTGTCCAAGCGCGTTTCGAGCAGTTGCTGCAGGGTAACGGCGGTGTTGCCCTTGGCCTTTTTAGCTGTGGCCATGTAGCGGCGAAACTGCTTTTCGAGCACGCTGTAGTGAGCCTTTAGACGCTGTTTTTCGCGCAGGCGAATGCCGTATTCTGACAAGCGGCCCTTGCGGAAGCCGTGCATGCCGGGGGCGGTAAACTCGGTGCCAAACTTGGTGTGCTTGGGAAGATCAACAATAGCCACGCCAAGCCGGCGCGACAAACGAACTTTGGGACCCAGGTAACGGGACATGAAAAACTCCTCTTGCGGGTTAACGCGTGTGCCATCGGGGCCGATCCGCCTCGGCGTTTAGCCAAAGCCCATGCACCACATTGGCATGCTGACAGGCGATGTAAGCCTGCCTGCGGTTAACACCGCTTTCAAAGCCGGCGTACCCTGCGGTAAACAACCCGCGGGCCTTCTCGGCGGATGTAAGAGGAGCAATGGTATCGAAAAAATAGGAAAAATACAAGCTTTGTGAAAAGTGACACAAAGCAAATTTATGTATGCCGAGGATCTGATATATTGCCGAGCCTGGCTGGCGGAGGTTGTTATGGTTTTGGTGTGTTGCAGCTTCGCGAGCACTCTGCCGACGAGGCTGGCGACGGCGTGCTTAACGCGCCTGCAGGGCGGTTTCAGCGGAGTGGTAGATTTTTTGCGATGTTTTAAGTGTTGCATTCAGTGCGGCGACCTGTTTGGGAAAGTCCGGAAAGGTGACGACAAATTGGTGTACCGGAGCCGCAATTTCATCGCAGGTGCGGGCGATGGTTTCAAGCTCTGCCATTTCGCTGCGCGACAACCCGCGACGATACGATTGACGGCGATGGTTTACGGTGCGGGTTATGCGCTGGTTGGCAGATCGGCTAATACTCCAAGCCTTTGCCTGCATTGCTTTTAGGGCGCTGGTGATTAATTGTGTCATGTGTGCCGCAATGGACGTCAGGGCTTCACCGGGTTGTTTGGTTGCGGAGGAGCTTTGCAAACTGGCCGCAACATCTATCGCCGTGCGTAAATCGGGTAGTAACTCTACAGAGGGCACAATTTCGTGGCTGGCTTTGGCGGCGTTAAGTCGTTTGGAAAGCGACGCCCATACATCCTTATAAAATGCCGCAAATGCCGCCGGGCGCAGCGAAGAGGATATGTACGGGAACTTGGCGCCCGATGCTGAAACGTACTGTCTGCCGCGAGACGCCGCGATGAGTTCGGCCGTTGCTCTCGCTTTGCAGGCTTCGCTTGGCGTGGCGGCGGCCTTGGCTGCCGCCAGGTAGGCCGTGCGGGCATTGGCATTTTCATAGATGTTTAATAGTGCCTGGCCTTGCATCATGAGCAGATCGTAGCGGCCAATTTGTTGCTGGGCGAGCTTGTCGGGCGTCAGGGCGAGCAACCTTGTAATTGCCTGAAGCGCTTGATGATTGTGCTTGGCGGCCATGAGACGGTTTATATCGCTTAGCGATAGTTCGGCCGCTTGCCCGGCGGCCGACAATGCCAGCAGGAGAAAAGCCCCCAGCAGGCTGCAGGCCATCCATTGTCTCCAGTTGCGGGCAGCAACGGTTGTAGCGATAGCGATTTTCATATGTGGGAACCTCACAAAACACGTCCATATATTACACACCCGGCGCGGGCGTGCGATTTGGCATGGGCATCTTGTTTATACGGCATCGAATATGAAAGCACCGTGAAAATGCCTCCGAGCGACACGTCCGCGTTTATTCTGTCAAAGCAGTCGCGCGGATGCTATTCTAGCAGAAATTATAGCCGCAGCTTAACCTCGCATGAAGTACTTAGACCTCGCTGCATCATTTGCAATACAAACGGAAATTTCGATTTAGTTGCTTGGGCGAGCGGTTGGGATTTGTAGGTGCTATGGAGCATCCAGGAGTCGCTCCAGGTAATAGAAGGTCTGCGACGATATGAATTTTGTTTTTCATCAGAAAGCGGCAACGAGAGCGTATCTGGCGCAGATGATGCGCCGACAAGGCCCCGCCGCCGAGGAAAGCCGAAAGGCGTATCGCCCGGAGGGTGAGTCGGAAGCACTCCGTCTGCTAAGTTGCCGGGTCTCGATGTGTCGCCCTGCCGGACACGGTCTCGGCCCGACATCGCGCATCCAGTGCGTTTTGGTCCCATCGCAAAGTTCCTATTACCTGGACAGACGCCTTTGACTGTAGGTGCGGCGCAGGCGAGATGATTGGGCGCTGCGCGACGGGGGTTGCCCCAATGAATGTATTTCACGGAGTTTGGGGTTTATGTCAATGCGCGGTGCGGCGGGGTGCACCGGCCAGGAGTGGTTACGGTTTACTCAATTTTGCTTATGCCGTGGCCGGGGCGGTTTTTGAATAGCATGTAGTAGGTTACGGGAATGACAATGAGCGTAAAGAGCGTGGAGGCCAGAAGTCCGAAGATCAGCGACCATGCCAGGCCTGAAAATATTGGATCTACCAATATGGGGATGGACGAGAGCATGGCGGCCCCGGCGGTGAGTAAAATCGGGCGCAAACGCACGGTGCAGCTTTCGAGAATAGCGTCGAAAAGCGTTTGCCCGCGGGCCAGCGCCCGGTGAATGAAATCTATGAGAATGACGGCGTTGCGGGTCACGATGCCGGAGAGTGCAATCATGCCGATCATGGCGGTGGCCGTAAAATAAATTGGATCGGCATACCCGCCTACGCTGTGCCGGGTGATAACATTAAGCAGCCAGAACCCCGGCATCACGCCGGGAATGGTCAGTGGAATGGCCAGCATGATAATCAGCGGCAGCAGGAATGAGCCGGTCTGGGCGACGAGCAGCACATAAATGGCGGCAAGCGCTGCGCCAAAAGCAATGCCGAGGTCGCGAAACACATGAATGGTGATTCGCCATTCGCCTTCGCCGGCAAAGTTAATGTGAATGCCCGGCTGCACCTGCCAAGGTATACCGGACCCGTTGTGTATGAAGGAGCGGTCGGATAGTGGTCGCGGCTTTTGAGTGCCTACGAAGCCGCCGCCTGCGGGAATCATGCCGGCGGCTGCCGGCGTGTCGGTGGTGCTGCGCACGCGGTCGGCACTGACATCAAGAACCACACTGGCCGGTGCTCGGCCTGCGGTGTCGGCATACACATACACCACGCGGTGCAGGTCTTTATGATAGATGGGCTGGCTGGTGGTGGAAGTCTGCCAATGGCCAAGTTCGCCAAGTTGTACCAGCGGGCCGTTGGGCGGGCCAACCCATAGCTGGTTAAGTTGCTGGAGGCTGGAGCGCTGGGAAATGGGCAGTCGGAGGATAATGCCTACAGGCTCGCGCGAGCGTGGCCGATGCAGCAGACCCACCTGTGTGCCGGCGAGGGCGAGCTTTATGGTTTGGGCGATGTCATCGGTGGTGATGTGGTTGAGAGCCGCTTTGGTTTTGTCGGTGCGAAAAACCATGCGTACCGCCCTATGGCTGATGGAGTCGTCAATATCCACCACGCCAGGTTCTCGGGCGAAGCGTGCCTTGAGCGTACGGGCGGCGGCGATGATGCCGGCGTATGGGAGGTTTGGCGCACCATAAACCTCGCCGACAATCGTATCGAGCACGGGTGGGCCGGGGGGATTTTCGACAATTTGCAGACGCGCATGGTAGCGATGCGCAATGGCTGTAAGGGCGTTGCGCATGCGAAGTGCAAGCTCGTGGCTTTGAATGGCGCGGTTGTTTTTGGGGGCGAGGTCCAGGGTAATTTGGGCGTTGTTGGCGTCGTTTCGCAGGTAATACTGCCGCACCAGGCCGTTAAAGTCCATGGGAGCGGCAATGCCGGCGTAACTGGTGAAATCAACCACTTCGGGCTGGGTTTTAAGATAGCGGCCCATGTGCTCGACGACGTTGTTTGTCTGTTCTACGGTTGTACCGCGGGGGAGGTGGAGCACCAGCAGCAGGTTGTTGCGGTTATCGAAGGGGAGCATTTTTAGGGGGACTTTGCGCAGAGCCGGCAATATGACTGCGGCGACAAAAACCGCGCCCAGCACCGCAAAGAAGCTCCATCGCACCCACCGGCGGTTAAGCAGCGGCGCCATGATGGGATGAAACAGCTTGTAGCGCATGGTCTTTTTTATATCGCCGACGGCATGCGGGTCGGCGGCTTCCTGCAGGGCCTGATCGTGGGTTTCGCGATGTTTGTGCCGCAGCAATTGATAGCTCAGCCAGGGTGTAATGGTGATGGCCACCAGCAGCGAGACAATCATGGCGACAGGCACGTTGAGGGCCATGGGGCGCATGTAAGGTCCCATCATGCCGGTGATAAAAAACATCGGCACAAACGAAAGGATGACGGCGAGCGTGGCGGTAACGAGGGGTGGCAGAATTTCGCTGATGGCCTTGAGCGCAATGGCGCGGCTGGCCTTGTTGCTCAAGGCAAAGTGGCGGGCGATGTTTTCGACATCCACAATGGGGTCGTCAACGAGAAGGCCCAGCGAAAGAATAAGTGCAAAGAGCGTTACGCGGTTGATGGTAAAGCCCAGGAGCAGGTTGACCGCCAACGTGAGGCCAAAGACCACGGGAATAGCGACAGCCACCACCAGCGACTCACGCCAGCCCAAGCCGATGATCAGCAGGGCCATGACAATTGCCACCGCCACAAGCAGGCCATCTACAAGGCCGTTGACTTTTTCGTTGGCGGCCAGACCGCTGTTGCGGGTGATAATCATTTGTATGTTTGACGGCAGCATGGTTGGGGCGAGTTTGCGGGCTTCGGCAAGTACATCGCGGGCCACCCATACGGCGTTGCTGCCCGCTTTTTTGGCAATGGCAATGGTTACCGCAGGTTGACTCTGGCCCTGTGGTGGTTGGAGTACCATGCCGTTGCGGCGGGGCGTCGCGATGGAAGGCGTCGCGATGATGTGCCCGGGGAAGTTGGGGTTTGCCGAGACGCTTCGCGCCGGCCCCCAGCTATGCCAGACGTAGCTGGAAACTTCCGCGGCACCATCTTTAATGCTTGCCACGTCGCTGAGGTACACCGGCCGGTTGTTGTGGACGGCCACCACCAGGGTTTTTAGCTCGTTGGCGTGCGTAAAAGCCTTGCCGACATCCACGCGCACAACATGGTTGCTTCGGTCAAATGCCCCTGCGACCACTTTGACGTTTGCGGCCGTGATGGCCTGCTGAATTTGCAGCAGGCTTACGCCGGCGGACTGCATGGCACCGAGCCTTGGATAAATGAGTACCTGTCTTGGCAAGCCTCCAACCACATACGCCCGCGATACATTGTTGATGGTGGCGAGGCGCGGCGCGAGTTCGGCGGCAACTTGGCGTAGCATCATCGGATCGGCGGTTTTGCTGGTAAGTGTTAAAGTAACAATGGGTACATCGTTGATGGTTTCAGGCCGGATAACCCAGCCGGTGACACCCGGCGGCACAACGTCGAGATGTTCGTTTATTTTGCGATAAACCTTGACGACGCTGCGTTCGACATCTTGGCCGACGAGAAAACGCACCGTCACCAGCGCACCGCCTCGGCGGCTGATGGAATACACATGGTTAACGCCGTGAATTTGATACAGCATGCTTTCGAGCGGAGTGGTTACAAGCCGTTCGACGCTGGTTGGCGAGTGCCCTGGAAAATTGACAAATATGTCTACCATGGGCACGACAATCTGGGGGTCTTCTTCGCGGGGGGTAATTAGCAGTGCGGCAGCGCCCAGCAGCACGGCGATCAATATTAATACAATGGATAGTCTGGAATATAGAAATGCTCGGACGATGCGCTCAATAAAGCCATCGGCGGGTGCATCGCTGGCAACATTATTGCTCATGGCTTGGCACCTTTTGGGTGGTTTGTAACGGTGGGGGGCAACTCCACGCGATCGCCGGGTTGCAGGCCGCTGAGCACTTCAACCTGAGTGCCAAAGCGGCGACCGAGTTGTAAGGCTACCAGGGCCAGGCGATGGTGCGTAAGCACATGCACCAGATTAAGTTGGCCCACATGCTGTACAGCGCTGGCCGCAATGAGCAGCGCGGTTTGGCTGCCCAGCGGAATTTGCAGGCGGCCGTACATGCCGCGGTAGACGCCCGGCGGAAAGTCGGCGGCAACTTTTACGGTAAAGGTGCGGCTGGCGGCGTGAACCCGCGGCACAACGCGACGCACGGTTCCGACAAAGCTTTGAGGAAAGCCATCGAGCGTGAGCGGCAGTTTTTGGCCCACGGAAAGACGCCTGGCCAAAGCCTCGCGTACGACTGCCACGAGTTGCATTCTGGCGGGGTTGTAAAGATGAGCCAGCGGCGTGCCTGGTGCAACAATATCTCCGCGGTGCACGAGGCGGTCTACCACAATGCCGTTGATGGGCGAAGCAATAACGCTGTAGCCCAAGGCTACCTGCGCGGTATTAACGCTGGCGGCGGCGGCGGCAAGCTGTGCGCGTGCGGCATGAACGGCGGTGTTGATAAGATCAAGTTTTTGGCGGGTAACATCGCCGGTTTTGAGCAAGGCGGTGTAGCGGCGCTGGGTGTCGAGAGCCTGGGTGAGTTGGGCGGCGGCTAAATCGCGATTGGCTTTGGCTTGGGCGAGCCGGGCGGTAAGTTCGGCCCGATCGAGGGTGGCGAGCACTTGACCACGATGCACGGTCATGCCGGCGTGCAAATGCAGGAGCACAATGCGGCCCATAATTTGAGGGGCGAGCACTGTTTGTTGAATGGGGCTGACAACGCCGACCGCCTCTTGTGTTTGGGGTATTGGGGTTAGTGTGGCGGTGGCGGTTGGCATGTTTAGCTGGGGAGAGGGCGGAGTGATTGGGACTGCCGAATTAATTTTTGGGGCCAGTGCGCCGATAAGCCAGAGCATAAGGATCGCGATGACGGCGACGAGCAGCAAGGCGATGCCGAGCTTTGCGCCGATGGCGAGCCACCGCTTAAGGGGTGTGGATTGGGAGATGGCCTGCATGGGCAACCTTTCACGCGAGATTTTAGACTAGTTTACCACGGCCTGTGGTGTTGTCGCTGGCGGATGAGCAGAATTTGCAGCCGAGTTTTCGCAGGAGCATTTCGGCTGGGCAAAAGCCTGTAAAGGCCGATTGGATGAGGTTGAGGGCAACAAAGGCGGCGAGCAGCAGCCACCAGCGGTTGACCTCTACCGCGAGAGCCAGGCTGATAAGGATCATGATACCAGCAACAATACGAACGGCATTTTCAGTGGTCATGGGAGTAAACTCCAGAATACAAGTCAGGCGGGGCGGTAATGCCCTTGCGGCCCATTGCCGCCGGTTTGCCCCGCACAACAATACTATATGCCAATAAAAGAATATTGTCAACAAGCTTTACGGCATGGCGGCGCTGCAAGAGGATAGTGTAGATGTAGTAGCTGGTGGGTTATCGGGCACTGAGTTTGGGCGTGGTCGCCGCACCGCCGCGACGTGTTTCATACCTCTTGTTAGATAGATGCGTTACTGCGCTATCGGGGAGTCGTGGCGTGGTGGGCAGCCCTATGAAGCGATCGTAAAGCGATTATGGGGCTTGCGGGGCGAGTTTGAAGTGGGGAGTTGTGGGCGCAGCCGTAAGTTCGTGTATGCGAAATATTGTTATTTTTGCTGGAGCAAGGCACAGCGCTTGCATTGCCGGTGTGGGCGGCGTATATTGTTGGGCTATGAAAAGCCGGGCGAGTATTGTTTGTTGGTGTAATCTTTCTCCTTCCTACGTTGTTTGTTTCAATCCATTGGCTGCGGCCTGATATTTGTGACCCCTTGGCAGAGGTGATTCCATGCGTGTATCGCGAGTGCGGGACTATTCCAAACGCGGTGATGCTCTTGAGATTCCGAATTTGATTGCGCTGCAGACTGCGGCCTACAACCGCTTTCTCCAGAGAGATGTTGACCCGGACAAACGCAAAAACGACGGTCTTGAGGCGCTGCTGAAGGAAACGTTTCCGATCAAGTCGTACGACGAAAGCATGAGGCTCGACTACCTCGATTACGAGTTACTCAAGCCCCGTTATACGCAGGACGAATGTCGAGCCTTGCGGCTTACCTACGGCATGCCGATGAAGATACGGGTTCGTTTGAGCCGCAAGGGCAAAGACGACCTTATTGAAGAATCCATCTATCTTGGCGACATTCCGACGATGACGGGCGGCGGCGAGTTTATCATCAATGGCGCCGAGCGCGTGATTGTCTCGCAGATGCACCGCTCGCCGGGCGTTGACTTTGTGGTTGACAGCCGCGAGGGCGATCGTCCGCTGCATGCGTGCCGTGTGATTCCGGAGCGTGGCAGCTGGATTGAAATAAACGTCACCAAGAAGGACATTTTGGTGGTACGGATTGACCAGTCGTCGAAGATTCCGGCGACGACGTTTTTGCGGGCCATGGATGAAAAGTACGGCACCGACGAACAGATTATTCGCTCGTTTTACGAGACCAAGACGATATCGGTGGGGCAGCTTAAGGCCGATTACCATACGGTGGGTGCCATTGTAGACCCGGAATCGGGTGAGGAACTCGTCAAGGCGGGCGCCCAAATAGGCGATCGCGTTGCGAAGATTCAGGGCAGCAACATCAAGAAAATTGAGATTATTGAGCGCGTCGGCGACGGCATTATTCTCAACACCATGCAGGAAGATGACGCGCACAGCCATAAAGAGGCTCTGCGAAAAATTTACGGGCGTCTGCGGCCGGGCAACCCACCCAATGACGACAAGGCCCGCCAACTGTTTAATGAGCGATTCTTTGACGCCAACCGCTACCGGCTGGGACGTGTGGGTCGCTTCCGCATCAACCGCAAGTTCGAGCAGAACGTGCCGGAAGATGTGATGACGCTCCGCCCGGAAGACATCATGGGCAGCCTGAAGTACATCATGGAACTGCGTGCGGGCAAGGGTTATGTTGACGACATTGACCACTTGGGCAACAGGCGGCTGCGCACCATAGATGAACTGGCGCAGGAAGAGCTGCGCAAGGGCTTTTTGAAGCTTAAGCGTACCATTCAGGAGCGCATGAGCAGCAAGACGCCGGACGAAGTCACCAAGATTGTTGAGCTGGTAAACTCCAAGAGCATCAGCTCGTCGGTGGACTTTTTCTTCGGGCGCAGCGAGCTGTCGCAGGTTGTGGATCAGACCAATCCGCTTTCGCAGCTTACGCACGAACGGCGCCTCTCGGCGCTTGGGCCTGGCGGGCTTAACCGCAAGCGGGCCGGCTTTGAAGTTCGCGACGTGCATATTTCGCACTATGGCCGCATCTGCCCGATTGAAACGCCGGAAGGCACCAACATCGGTTTGATTGCGTCGCTTTCGATTTATGCGGGCGTGGATGAATACGGATTTTTGATTACACCCTACCGCCAAGTGCAAAACGGCAAGGTCAACGACAGTGTAAAGTATTTGCGCGCTGACGAAGAAATGAAAAACGTGCTGGCTCCGCCCGAATCGGTGGATCCGAAGACGCACAAGGTTCGCCAGGACCTGATACTTGGCCGAGTTAATGGCGATTTGCAGCAGGTTAACGGCAGCGACGTGACGTTCGTGGATATTTCGCCGAAGCAGACCGTTGCGATTTCGGCTGCGCTGATTCCGTTTTTGGAACACGACGACGCCAACCGGGCGTTGATGGGATCGAACATGCAACGGCAGGCCGTGCCGCTGCTGATTACCGATCCGCCGATTGTGGCCACCGGCATGGAAAAGCATGTGCCGGTTAACAGCGGCATGGTGGTGCGTGCCGAACGTGCGGGCGCCGTGACGTTTGTGGATGCCACACGCATTGTGGTGGACAACTCGGACGAATATATGCTGCGTAAAAACGCCGGCCTCAACGACAAAACCTGTCTGACGCAAAAGCCACTGGTAAAGGTCGGGCAGAAGGTTAAAAAGGGCACCATCATTGCCGATGGCCCGGCCTGCCGCGATGGCGAGCTGGCGCTGGGCCGCAATGTGCTTGTGGCCTTTATGACCTACGATGGCTACAACTTTGAAGACGCCATTGTCATCAGCGAGCGGTTGGTGAAAAAGGATGTCTTTACATCCATTCACATTGAAGAGTTTGAAGTTGAAGTGCGGGACACCAAGCTTGGCCGCGAGGAGTTTACGCGCGACATTCCCAACGTCAGCGAAAAGGCCCTGAAAAACCTTGATGACAACGGTGTGGTGCGCATTGGCACGCGCGTTGGCCCCGGCGACATTTTGGTAGGCAAGGTTTCGCCGAAGAGCAAAACCGAGCTTTCGCCGGAAGAAAAACTTCTGCACGCCATTTTCGGCCGGGCCGGCGAGGACGTTAAGAACGACTCGCTTGAAGTGCCGGCCGGCACCGAGGGCGTGGTCATCGGCGCTCAGCGTTTCAGCCGTCGGACCCACTGGACCGACGATCAGAAAAAGGAGAACGTCAAGGAACAGAAGACGTACAGCAAGGAAATGGACGCCCGGGTGGCCAAAATTTTCCGCCAGATGTGCGAGGAAATTAATGAGGCCATCGGCAGCCAGATGGTGGACCCGTCCACGCGGCAGAAAGCCGGCAAGTCGGAGGACGACGACGTTATTCTGGAACAGTGGGAATCTTTTGATATCAAGTGGATCAAGGGTTCCGAAGAGAAACGCGAGCAAGGCGAGAAGATTTACTATCGCTATAAAGCCCGGCTTGAGGCGCTGGTGGAAGAACGCGAGCGTCGGCTTGAGCACATGAAGCGCGGCGATGAGCTTTCGTCGGGTGTGCTTGAAATGGTTAAGATTTATCTTGCCACCAAGCGGGCGCTGTCGGTGGGCGACAAGATGGCGGGTCGTCACGGCAACAAGGGCGTGATTGCCCGCATTGTGCCGGAAGAAGACATGCCGTTCATGGAAGATGGCACGCCGATAGACATTCTGCTCAATCCGCTGGGCGTGCCGTCGCGTATGAACATCGGTCAGATTTTGGAAACGCACCTTGGCTGGGCGGCTGCGGTGCTTGGCTTCCAGGCGGTTACGCCGGTGTTTGACGGCGCTCACGAGTCGGAAATAAGTGCGGCCATTGAAGAGGCCAATGCGCATGTTCGCCAGCGGCGTAAAGATTTGGAATCGAGCAAGATGCCGCCGGCGCCCGACGAGACGTTTGTCGAGATGCCGCCATCCATGAAACTGACGCTGTTTGATGGCCGCACCGGCGAGCCGTTTGAGCAGAAGGTGACGGTGGGCTACATATACATGCTTAAGCTGCACCACCTCGTGGATGAAAAGATTCATGCGCGTTCGACCGGCCCGTACAGCCTGATTACCCAGCAACCGCTGGGCGGCAAGGCCCGCACGGGTGGCCAGCGATTCGGCGAGATGGAAGTGTGGGGTCTGGAGGCGTATGGCGCAGCCTACGTGCTTCAGGAGCTGCTTACCGTCAAGTCGGACGATGTGGAAGGACGCACGAAGATTTACGAAAGCATGGTCAAGGGTACCAACAAGCTCGAAGCTGGCACGCCTGTATCGTTTGATGTGCTGTGCAACGAAATTCGCGGCCTTGGCCTGAACATAACGCTTGAAAAGAAGAAGGGGATTTAAGCGCGCTTGATGCCAGGCTTTGTTGTGCCAACCCCGTGGCGCCCGATAGACGCGGTGCTATGCCTTTAAGGCGAACTGGGATGGCGAGGAGCTGCATCGGTGAGCCATGCACCCATGACAGTGTGGCACGCTTGCGGCGGCGAAAGTCGGCGGGGCGCTAAGTTCAAAGGGCTTGGCGCTACATAAAACCCTTACTTAATGGACAGTTAACCCAGGAGAACCACTCATGGCTGAAATTGTATACGATCGCGTGAACGACTACGGCTCGGTAAAAATTACCCTCGCCAGCCCCAACGACATTCGCTCGTGGAGCTTCGGCGAAGTAAAAAAGCCGGAAACCATAAATTACCGAACATATCGCCCGGAGCGTGATGGCCTTTTCTGCGAACGCATTTTCGGCCCGGAGCGCGACTGGGAGTGCGCCTGCGGCAAGTACAAAGGCACCAAGTACAAGGGCGTTATTTGCGATCGCTGCGGCGTTAAAGTTACGCACAGCCGCGTGCGGCGCAAGCGCATGGGGCACATCAGCCTTGCGGCACCGATTGTGCACATCTGGTTTTTCAAGGCTACACCGAGCCGCCTTGGTAACCTGCTGAACATGAAAACCACCGACCTTGAAAAGGTCATTTACTATCAGGATTATTGCGTGACGGACCCGAAAGGTTCGCCCTTGAAGCGCAAGCAACTGCTCACCGAAGAAGAATACCGCGACGCCCGCGAAAAATACAAGGACGATTTTGACGTCGCCATGGGCGCCGATGCCGTTCGGGCGCTGCTGAACTCGCTTGACCTGACGGTGGAATCGCAGAAGATTCGCCAGGATATTGACAACACCAGCAGCAAGCAGAAAATCAAAGACCTGACCAAGCGGCTTAAAATTGTTGAGGCTATTCGCAAATCGCCGAACAAGGCCGACTGGATGATTTACGAGGTTATTCCGGTGATTCCGCCGGACCTGCGGCCGCTGGTGCATCTGGAATCGGGCAATTTTGCCACCAGCGACCTTAACGATTTGTATCGCCGTATTATCAACCGTAACAACCGGCTGCGAAAACTGGTGGACCTCAATGCGCCAGACGTGATTATCCGCAACGAAAAGCGCATGTTGCAACAGGCGGTAGACTCGCTGTTTGACAACAGCCGCTGCCGTCGGCCGGTGCTGGGGTCATCAAATCGTCCGCTCAAGAGCTTGACGGACATGATCAAGGGCAAGCAGGGGCGTTTCCGCGAAAACCTGCTGGGCAAGCGCGTGGACTATTCCGCGCGTTCGGTTATTGTCGTCGGGCCGGAATTGAAGATTCACCAGTGCGGCATGCCCAAGAAGATTGCCCTTGAGTTGTTCCAGCCGTTTATTATCCGGAAGCTTAAAGATCATGGCCTTGCTGACACCATTAAGTCGGCCAAGAAAATGATCGAACGCCGCGACCGGGAAATCTGGGACATCCTTGAAGAAGTCATCAAGGGGCACCCGGTGCTGCTGAACCGTGCTCCCACGCTTCACCGCATGGGTATTCAGGCGTTTGAGCCGGTGCTGATTGAAGGCAATGCCATCAAGATTCACCCGCTGGTTTGCAAAGGCTTTAACGCCGACTTCGACGGCGACCAGATGGCGGTACACCTGCCGCTGTCGGTTGAAGCGCAGGCCGAAGCGCACCTGTTGATGCTTTCGACGCACAACATCTTTTCGCCGGCGAATGGTTCGCCAATCATCGGGCCTTCGCAGGACATTGTGCTCGGGACATACTACATGACCACCCAGCGTGCCGGCGAAGCCGGTGAAAGACCCGCCGGCAAAGAACTGGCGTTCCATAATTTTCATGAAGCGATGCTGGCGTATCAGCGTAAACACATCGGGATGCACACGGCCATTCGGGTGCGCATTGAGCGATCGCATGTGGTGCAGGATATTAACGACGCTGCCGTTGCCGTGCCCGCCAATCGGGTGATTGTCACAACAGTCGGGCGCTGCATGTTTAACGACATTCTGCGGCCCGCGATGCCGTTCTATAACTTCGCGCTTTCCAACAAGGGCGGCAGCCGCGTTATTGCGGATTGCTACCGCATTTTGGGGCGGCCGGCGACCATTGACCTGCTCGATGACATGAAGGAAATCGGCTTTAAGATTTCTACGCTTGCGGGCCTGAGCTTCGGCATTACCGATTTGCGCATTCCGGCGAGCAAAAACAAGATTATTGAAGACACGCAAAAGCAGGCCGACCGCATTGAACGCAATCTCAACCTTGGAGCCATCACTGAGCGTGAGCGGCACAACCAGCTGGTTGAGCGTTGGTCGCACGCGCGCGAAGAAGTTACCAAGGCCATGATGAATGAGCTCAAGAACGACACCCGCGACGAAAACAACACACTGTTGCCGCCCAACGACCCGAAGGGTAAACCATACCTAAACCCGGTGTTTTTGATGGCCGACTCGGGCGCCCGCGGCAACGTAGACAACTTCCGTCAGCTTGCCGGTATGCGTGGGCTTATGAGCCGCCCGTCGGGCGAAATTATTGAAACGCCTATTAAGACGAATTTCCGCGAGGGATTGTCGGTGCTGGAGTTTTTCACCAGTACGCACGGCGCGCGTAAAGGTCTTGCCGATACGGCTCTTAAAACCGCCGATTCGGGCTACCTAACCCGCAAGCTTGCCGATGTGGCGCAGAACGTGATTATTTCGACGCTGGACTGCGGCACGCAAAATGGCATCCGTAAAACCGCCATCTATAAAGACGACCGGGTGGATGTGCCTCTGCGCGAAGCGATCATAGGGCGCTGCGCCGCAGACACCATCGTCAACCCGATTACCGACGAGGTGATCTGCAAAGAAGGGCAGATTATTGATGAAAAAATGGCCCACAAGATTGAGGACATGAACGTCGAAACCGTGCGTGTTCGAAGCCCGCTTACCTGCGAATCGACAGCCGGCATTTGTGCCCGCTGCTACGGCGTGGATCTTTCGACCAACGTGCTGGTTGAAGAAGGTCTTGCCGTGGGCATTATTGCGGCCCAATCTATCGGTGAACCTGGCACGCAGCTTACGATGCGTACCTTCCACACGGGCGGCTCGGCCACCCGTATTACCGAGCAGCACGACATTCGCGCCGGTGTGGCGGGTGTCGTGGTTTATGACGATCTTAACCCGGTGGAAGTGGCCGAGGAGGATGGCTCCAAGCATGTGGTTGTCCTTAAGCGCAATGGCGAACTCATTGTGCGCGACTCGAAAGAACGCGAACTTGAGCGGCACAAGGTGCCCTACGGCGCTCACCTTAAAGTTAAAGACGGCGAATCGGTGCGGCCCGGCCAGCAACTTTGCGAATGGGACCAGCACCGCGTGCCGATTTTGGCGGAAAAAGGCGGTATCGTTAAGTTTGAGGATGTGCAGGAAGGCGAAACCGCCCGCGTTGAAAGCGAAGGCAAGAGCGGCAAGAAGCGCCTTGTCATTGTTGAACATCGTGGCGAGCGTCGTCCGCGTGTCATCATTCTCGACCCTAAAGATGAGAAGATGCTCGACTACCACTACCTGCCCGCCAAAGCGCGTATTGACGTGGACGAAAACCAGGTGGTTGTCGCCGGTACGCTGCTGGCCCGCCAGCCGCGGGAAAGCAAAGGCACCAGCGACATTACGTCGGGCTTGCCGCGCGTTACCGAAATTTTTGAAGCCCGCAAACCCAAAGACCCGGCTGTTATGGCCGAAATTTCGGGCACGGTTGAACTGCAAGCCGACAAACGCCGCGGCAAAACTACCATTATCATCAAAGGCGCTGGTGACATCAGCAAGGAACACCACGTGCCGCAAACCCGCCAGGCGCTGGTTCATACCGGCGATACGGTGGAAGCCGGCGATCCGCTGATTGAAGGCGCTTTGGTGCCGCACGATGTTCTGCGCATCAAGGGTGAAGACGCGCTGCAGGAATACCTGCTTGCAGGCGTGCAGAGCGTTTACCGCACGCAAAACCAGCGCATCAGCGACAAACACATTGAAGTGATTGTTTCGCAGATGCTTCGCAAGGTGAAGGTTGAAAACGCCGGCGAAACCAATATGCTGCCCGGCGAAATTGTGGACAAGTTCAGGTTCCGCAAGCACAACGAAGCCATCGCCAAAATGGTGCGTGTTGAAGATGCGGGCGATACCGAACTTACCGTCGGTGAATTGGTTCCGCGCGAACGCATTAAGGAACTTATCGCTCAGGTGGAAGCCAAGGGCGGCAAGCTGCCTAAAACGCGCAAGCCCCGCCTGGCGAATGCCAAAACGCTGCTCCTGGGCATTACCAAAGCCAGCTTGCAGAGCGAATCATTTGTGTCGGCGGCGAGCTTCCAGGAAACAACCAAGGTTCTTACTGAAGCCGCTCTGGCCGCCCGCGAAGACACACTCCAAGGCTTGAAGGAAAATGTTATCCTGGGCCACTTGGTGCCTGCTGGTACGGCCTTCCGGCCCTACCAGGACATGCAGATCGCTCACCTTGGCGAACCTGTCGCTCAGACGGAAGAAGTGCCTGCCTCGCTTATGCTGGCAACAGCCAAGGCTGTGCAGGAAGCTCAAGAAGAAGAGTCGCCCAAACCGGAGAGCCGCAGTGCCAGCAAGGGCGAGTCAAAATCTGCCGCCAAGGCTGAAGCCGGCGTTTCTTGATTGACCGCCGACAGCCGACGGAGCAGGTGACTGTTTCAAGTGCATAAATAAAAGCCGCCGCATGACGATCATGCGGCGGCTTTTTTGTTTGATGCCGTTGAGCGGCCAAAGCGGTATGCACCTTTGAAAATAATTCAGGCGGATGCAATTCTCAAGTGGGCATTCGAGAACACATCCGCCGGAACAAGGAGGTCAAGCTTATTGTAATGGTCGGCCCCGGCTTTAATGGTGGTAGACAAACCCAAGGCCCACACGCGGCAGGCCAATCGTACATGCATAAGGCGGCACATACACAACCGGCGGGCTGTAAACCACGGGTGGGGGAGTATAAACCGGCGCTGGGGTATATGTTACCGGCGCTGGTGGGGTAACAACTTGCGGCGCAGTGTACGTTACGGGGGGCTGATACACCGGCTGTTGATACACAACTGGCGGTGGAACATATACCGGCTGGGTGTACACGACCGGTGGTGGCACATAGCAGGGCTGGTAATAGTAGGGATGCCAATAATATGGGTGATAGCAAAATGGATGATACCACCCTACTCCGCCACCCCAGCCGCAACCACCAAACCCAACGCCGACGCGCACGGCCCAGTGCGCTTCTGCCTTGGGCGGCTGTACGGCCAAGAGGGCAGTGGCCGCAACGGCCGCTACAGTCGCCATTTTAATTGCACCGATTCTTGCGGAAAAAAGTTTTTGAAGCTTTGTACCCAGCATGTTAGCCTCCTTTACCGACTAGCTCCTTCGCACTGCTCTACTTGATTATACGCTTAAGGTAGGGGTTTGTTGCAAGCGTCCGAATATTTTTAGATGGGCTATATTTCTCAATTGTTTATTAAGTGTCTTATATCGGGTCGGATGGCACTATAGTCTTATAATATACTGCTTTTAGTTGAAATAATTGCATAAACATGCTTATGGAACATTTATACACGCACATACTCATAAGGCGGTCTTAGCGAGCAAATTAAGGTGAAAGCTTGCAACGCGGCACGTGCTGTACCTCGAGGGATCGGCCGGCAACCCCCGGCACTGCAGGAGGAGTTACAGATTTGAGAATCCAAAAATATGGGCTGGTTTGTAGTGGAGAATTTCAGTCTTATTTGTAAATACGGCGGTTTTCGGGGCCGAAGTGCGAAACTTGGGCTAAGGTTTACGGAAGGCGACGAACAACCGAATTGGTCGCGCATAAACCGTCTGTAGGTCTTTGATTAAACTCAGGGAGATGATGTATGAACTTTTCAAAATATGCCGTTACGATGTTGGAAGGTAATGCGAACGGAATTTAGCGGCGTGCCTCTTCGTAGAAGCCTGATGCCTTGGGATTTTCCTTGACTCGAAAAGGTCTCCATTTCCGACTCAAGCGAGCCACAAAGCGACTGTAAATAGGCGGTAATGCGTCTTGCTGTCTGCCTGGACGAGAGAGCGTTTATGGCGGGCTGTGAGCCGGCCGATTTAATCTATTTTTCGGGACATCTCGATATGTTGCTAAATTGCATGCCTAGGGTATCATATCGAACAATCTGGTTCCGGCTATGCCACTCGGTCTTGGTCGGCCAGTAGGAGAATCGTGTTGAACAAAGCACTGGCTGTCGCTGGCTGTTTATGAAGGAAGGCTAAGTTATGTCCCATCTAGTTAATCGGATGAATATGTCTCGTATTGGGTTCAAGCGTCGCACTCCCGCAGCGCGCCGACTCGTAGCACTTGCGGCCGCTGGCTTAGCGGCCGCTTTGTTCGCCGGACCGAAGCTTTCGGCTGCGAACCTTACATGGGACCCGAATCAGACTCATACCGGCAGCGACAGCAACGGCTCCTGGGACTTTAATTTTCCGCTCTGGGCCACCGGCAGCGCAGACAGCACCTGGGTTAACGGCGATACCGCTACCTTTGGTTCTGGCAGCAGCACTGCATACACGGTGAGCCTTAACGCCAGCAACCTCACTGCCAGCGGCCTTACCTTTAACAGTGGCGACTATACCATTGCCCCCAACGGAACCTATACGCTGACGCTTGCCAACTCCAGTGGTACGGTAGATATAGCGCTCAACGCGGATGCCACCATCTCCGCGCCGCTGCAGGTCAACAACAACCTGCTGCTTTCCGGCAATCACTCACTCACGCTTGCAACCCCTGGCAGTATTACATTTGCATCGGGTTTGACATTGACGATCGGCACTGGCAGTGCCACCAATGTGCCCTCGCTCCTGTCTACATCCACAGGATATAATTTTAATGGCAATCCGACGGTATATTTTAACGGTGGCACTGTCCAAACGTTTGGCATCGGCGGCAGCGGAACTGCGATCAATTCGCTGGGCGGTGCGGGCATAGTCAACACCTTCGATGCCAATGGCAATAGCACCAGCGACTTTGGCGCGGCGATTAACCAAACAGGCGCTGCCACCTTTGAACTTCGTGACGGCACGATCAACGTCACCGGTAACAGCTCTGGCACATTTACCAACGGCACGCTGCAAATCGGCAACAACGCCCTGGCCACGACGGTTGTGTTCGGCTATCAGGTTGGCGGCGTAAATAGCAGCAACCTGCCGGCGAGCAACGTAACCATTAACCTTGATAATGCGACTCTGACCCAGGCGAGCAGTAACATTACCATTAACAGCAATACATTTACTGTTGACACAGCCGACAACACGATTGCCAACAACATAACGCTCACTGGATCTGGCGATGTAATAAATGGCGGAACGGCCAACAGTTTAATAATTACCGGAGCCATCAGCGGCACAAGCCCGTTGACGCTCAACTCCGTGGGGCTTGCCGGCAACAATACATACAGCGGAGGCACGATCATAGACGGCGGCGGAGCGGCAGTTGGGAGCAATTCAGCCTTTGGCACTGGCGGCGTCGCGATAGGCGGCGCTGGCAGTAGCGTGATTAAGTACGCATTCACCAACCTTAGCATTGCCAACAGCCTTACATTGGCTGCCGGCAGCAACGACATCATCAACATGCACGGCAACTCCATCGGAACATGGTCTGGTGTGGTTGGCGGAGCCGGTGCTTTGACCGTTATTGATTCTAAAAATACCGGCGGGCAAC
Source organism: Phycisphaerales bacterium (assembly GCA_013044165.1). GTDB lineage: Bacteria > Planctomycetota > Phycisphaerae > WQYP01 > WQYP01 > JABEVB01. Next base: position 2,786 of record JABEVB010000122.1, on the reverse strand, counting down.
TTACATTGTCCGGTGCTAACACCTACACCGGTGGCACGACCGTAGGCGACAATACCAACAGCGTATCGCTGAACCTGACCGGCTCGTTAGCAAACAGCAACGTTACCATCCTATCGCACGCGGGCCTGACGGGCACCGGCACACTGAACTGGAATCTCGCCAATGATACCGGCGACCTCATCACGGCCCAGGGCGGGTTGACGATTTCGGGTTTGCATCTGGATGTGCACGCCACCGGCACGCAAACTCAGTCGAGATACATTGTGGCCAATTACACTGGCGGCACACTCACCGGAACTTCGTTTGCTTCGGTGTTAGGCTTGCCGACCGGTTGGTCACTCAACTACGGTACGCTCACGCCGAATGAAATATTGCTGCTTACAAACATTTCTGCACCGACTCTGACATGGGATCCAACCGGAGCCGGAACAGATGGCGGTGGAACCTGGGATACCACGACCGCCAACTGGAACTCTCCCGGAGTAGCGTGGACGAATGGCGACTTTGCGGCCATCGGCAACGGCGGAACGGGTGGAACGATTAACATTGATGGGCCCGTTACCGTTGCGGGCTTGACCTTTAACACGGTGACCAGTCCCTACACGATCAGCGCCACCGGCACAGGCGCATTAAACCTTACCAACTCCGCCGGTATCCCGCTTGTGATGAATGCCAGCGCCACGATTAGCGCTCCGGTAACGTTTAATAACGACTTTACTGTGTCAGGCAACGGTACGCTCGCCCTCAACGGCAATACGAGCTTTGTTGGCACCGATAGTGTTCAAATTGGCACCGGCAGCACCTCGTTGGCGCCAACACTGAAAGTCGCGGGCGGCAGTGGCGGCACAGGCAGCCCCTCGCAGATTATCTTTGATAGCGGCACATTTGAGTTTACCACCACCAACAACGGGTTCAATCAGCCGGTGATCTCGACCGACAATGGCACCGCCGTCACCAACACTTTTGATGCCGGTGGTGCCGCAAACGCCCAGGACATTTCCAGCAACATCACGCAAACACATGCGGACACGTTTGTTCTGCAGGATGGGACGATCTACCTGACCGGCGCTAATTCAAGCACCTTTAGTGCCGGTACGCTGCAAATTGGCAATGGGTCGCTGGCCACGACGATGGACTTTGGTTACAACGGGTCAAATAACCTGCCCGCCAATGGCGTTACGCTTGCGATCAACAGTGCGACATTAACCCAGGCCAGTGCGGCCGGGCCAAATGGCGAAGCCGTGGATACCGCTGCCAACACCATAAGCAATGCGATGACCCTTACCGGCGGCAACACCATCAACACGGGTACGCTCCATGCTCTCACGCTTGCCGGTAATATTTCCGGCAGCGGCTCGCTCACAGTCAATGGTGACGGTATCTCTACGTTTAACCTCATTATGACTGGTACTGATACCTATGCCGGCGGCACCACCATTTTCACCAACCAAACACTGCAAATTGGTGCAGGCGGAACGACCGGCAGCATTGCTGGCAACGTGCTTGATAATGGCGACTTGGCCTTTGACCGTTCCAGTAGTGTCACATTCGGCGGTGTTATTTCTGGCAGCGGCGTCTTGGAACAAGATGGTGCCGGTACCCTTACCCTGACCGGAAATGACACCTATACCGGTAATACAGTGGTGAACAACGGTACAGAAACGCTGGCCATAGGAGCCGGTGGCAGCATTGCTGATTCCGCGGAGGTACTTCTGCAGGGTACGCATAGCACATTTGATATTTCCGGCGGTGGTAACCAAGCGATTCAGAAGTTGATCGGTAATTCTACGGCGACGGTCAACCTCGGCGGCAACACCCTGACCGAAGGCGCCGGCGGCAGCAGCGCATTTGCGGGCGACATTACTGGTACAGGTGGGCTGACAATCGCGGGCACAAGTACCGTATTCACTCTTAGCGGGGCCAATGCCTATAGCGGATCCAGCAGCATTTCGGCAGGGGATACCTTGGCCTTATCTGGCTCGGGCAGCATTCAGAATTCCGGCGTTGCTGTTGCCAGCGGGGCGACTTTTGATATCTCGCAAATCGGCGGCGGCGGCACGAGCGTCAACGGCTTGAGCGGGGCCGGTACCGTGGCTTTGGGTGCCAAAGGCTTGCTGGAAAATGGCAGCGGCAGTTTTAGTGGAGTAATTCAGGATGGCGGCATCGGCGGCGGCAGCGGTGGCTACCTTAATAAAAACGGTACCGGCACACTTACGCTCTCCGGTGCGAATACCTATACGGGACGCACGCTAATTAACGGCGGCAAGCTGACACTTTCCGGAATCGGCAGCATCGCTGATTCCAGCAGTGTTGTGGTGCAAACCGGTACGACCTTCGATATCTCTCAAAGCGCCGCAGGCGCGGCCATCAATGACCTTAGCGGTGCGGGCACAGTGGCTTTGGGTGCCCAAGCGCTCACTCTGAACATTGGAGCTACCGAACTGTTCACCGGCATTGTGCAGAATAGTGGCATCGGTGTCGGGGCTGCCGGCAGCCTCATTAAGAATGGTACAGGCATCTTTACGCTTTCGGGGCCCAACTCCTACACCGGTGGCACCACTCTCAACGCCGGAACATTGGTCGCAGGTAATGCCAGTGCGTTCGGCACCGGTGCCCTGACGGTAACTGCCGGTACCCTGGAGACCACCGGCGCACAAGCCGGCTCGGGCGCCACCATAGGCATTCGAGCCAGCAGCTACACGCAATCGGCCAGCGGTATTTTGGCGCTGCTTGCCACCAGCAGCAGTAATTATGATTCGATTCAGCTTGGCAGCGGAACCTCTACG
>JABEVB010000121.1 GCA_013044165.1 Phycisphaerales bacterium | reverse complement strand
CCGAGGCATATTCGAAAATATGGCGAGGAGCGAGAACGCAGCAGACGGCCGCCCTGGGCCGCAAGACGATCCCGCCGGAGTTTTCAAACAGGCTCTAAAGTAAACATTTGTTTAATTATATAAAAATAAGTGGTATTAAGTATGTGGGGGTTCCTTGACGCTGGGCCCCAGCGGTATACCATTAAGCCAGAATCGCCAAGCAACCGCCTAGTGTTGGCCGCACTTCGGCCGACAGCGGGGGAACCATAGCGGCAGGCTTGAAAGTTGTATGCTTTTGGGCTGGGCCACAGGGGCTAATTCGCGGCACGGCTGCGGAGGGTTTTATGGCGAGACCCAGCCCGGCAGCTAACCTCGCAGGCAACAAGAGGCAACCAGGGGGCGGTCTGACCGCAACCTGCCGGTGACGTACATGATTGAAAGTCCTATTACGCGCCGGGAGCGCCCGCGCGAACTCAAGTGGTATCATGCCGGGGCCATTTTGTATGGCGACTGGGGCACCAGCCGATTTTACGTGCTGGGTTTGGCCTTTTATTACTCCCTCTACGATAGCTTCTGGTATGTGCTTGGGGTGGGCATTCTCGTGGCCATGGTGGGCTGGGCGTATACCGTGGTCTGCCGGTCGTTTCCGGATGGCGGCGGGGTGTATTCGTCTGCGAAGCGCATGAGTCGGCAGTTGGCGGTTGTGGGGGCACTGCTGCTGTGTGCCGATTACATCGTTACTGCGGCGCTATCGGCCTTTGATGGCTTGCAGTACCTTCATTTGCCCGACGAAGGGCTTCTTATACCGCTGCTTTCGATGGTCGTGATATTTGTTATTGGCGTGATGAACTATTTTGGCCTGCGGCGTGTGAGCGTGCTGGCGCTTTGGGTGGCCATGGCCACGCTGGTGCTTACGCTGATTGTTGCCGTGTTTTCAATACCCCATCTGGCTCAGGGGTGGCACCGCATAGCGCCCTTGAGCAGCCTTGCCGGCAACGCTCGGCATCGGTGGTTTAACTTTGTGAGCGTGGTGCTGGCGCTTTCGGGTGTCGAAGCCGTAGCCAACATGACCGGGGTGATGGTGCCGCCGGTTGCCCGTACAAGCCGCCGCACCATCTGGCCGGTGCTGCTTGAAGTGGTGATATTGAATCTGGTTTTAGCGGTCGGGATGAACGCCCTAAGCCCCAACCCGGCCCAGCCGCACGAGCGGTTTACCACCCCTGCGGTCAAAACCCAGGCCGCGGCCGCCAACTATCAGGCGGCGCATAAGCATTGGCGCGACCACCCGGCCGAGGTGACCGAAGTTCATTCGCTCGACCCGCTGCGCCATCGCGAAAATCGCATTCAAAACGCTGTGGTGGGCGTCATGGCCACCGATTTTGTCAGCCGCCCATTCGGCTGGATTTGCGGCCTGGTGTTTGGGTTGCTGCTGATTTCCGCGGTAAACACCGCCATCGGCGCCATGATGAGCGTGCAATACACCATGGCACGCGATGGCGAGCTTCCGCGATTTCTTACGAGGCTCAATGCGTTTGGTGTGCCGTGGCTGGCACTGATACCAGCGGTAACGGTGCCGATACTGATTTTGGCGATGTTTCATGATTTGGCTACCCTTGGCGATTTATATGCCATTGGCGTGGTCGGGGCTATTACCATCAGTTTGGCAAGCACCGCGTTTAATGGTGAGTTGGCGGTGAAATTGTGGGAGCGCGTGAGCTTGGGCGCTATTGCGCTGATTATGTTGGCTATAGAGCTGACGCTGATTGTAGAAAAGCCCGAAGCCCGCATTTTCGCCGGTTGCGTTTTGGGCGTGGGGCTGCTGGCTCGCTTTTACACGCGGCAATTTCCGGCATTGCCGCTGCGCAAGCAGTTTGTGGTGCTCGGCGCATCGGTCGGGCTGGCGTTTCTTTCGTCAGCCTATTTGCTCTACCTTGGGCGTTTAAGCTGGGCACAGGCCGAGGTGATTGGAGCCATCTGGTTATGGGGAGGCTCGGGCTTATGTTTTGTTTTGGCGTTGGTGGCGGGGTATTACTTTAACAATTTGCGGGTGCACCTGGCCAAGGTGGCCGAGGCGGTGCCCGCGGAAGTGGCCGCGCTGCCCGAATCTGCCCGGCCTGCCGACCTTATAGACATGGACCGCCCCGGCGTGCTGGTGGCCACGCGCGGCGCTCCGCGACTGCTGGAGTTTGCCGCCAATTATGCCTCGCAGGTGAAGGGTAATTTATTTGTGGTTTTTGTGCGGCAGTTTAATCTGGCCTTTGTACCCGAAGGCGAAGGCCCCAGCCTCGATGAAGATGCTGAGGCACTGAGCACGTTTGCCACGGCGGCCAAATACTGCCGCGAGAAAAAAGTGCCCATGATGCCCATATACGTCGTGTCGCCGGATGTGGCTTACAGTATTCTGGACTTTGCGGGCACCTACGGGGTAAGCGCTCTATTAATGGGCGTGTCGCGCCGCGCCGGGTTGCTGCGCGTGTTGCAGGGCGATACGCTCTCGCAGGTCGCCGATCAGTTGCCGCAGGATATTCCGCTGCTGATTCATGCCTGAGTCTGCCGCGCCGGCAGGTTGCGGCTATAATCAACGCGTTTTGCCGGGCGAGCGGCTCTCGCCGGGCTGTGGAGTTGTTTGATGCAGTTGCCTTATTTTACAGCGGACCTGCCCGGCATAGGCGGGCGGCTTAAAGATCATCTTGAAGATTTTGTGGTGGAAGAATTGCCGCTGTATGAAGTGGCCGGTGTTGGTGAGCACTGTTATTTCACGATAGAAAAGCGCGGTTTCTCGACCATGCAGGCGCTGGGGCATGTGGCCCGGGCATTGGGGCGCCGCTCGATGGATTTTGGCTATGCGGGTCTCAAAGACACACGCGCCGTCACGCGGCAGCAGTTTTCAATCGAGCATGAACCATCGGATCGCATCGCCAAGATAGAACTGCCCACGGGCCTGAAAATTGTGCATGTCACGCGGCATCGCAACAAGCTCAAAATCGGGCATTTGGCGGGCAATCGGTTCAATATTAAGGTGCGCCACGAAGATTGGTCGCGCACGGGCGGCTCGGTGGGGCCGGCAACAGAGCGGGCGCGGCACATTCTCGACCGGCTCGAAAAATCGGGGGTGCCCAATTTTTTTGGACCCCAGCGTTTTGGCATGCGCAAAGACAATCACCTGCTGGGGTTGGCGCTTTTGCGCGGTGACCACCAAGGCTTTTTAAACCTGTGGTTGGGCAACCCTGATGAGCAGGTTGACACCGGTGCGGTGCTGCAGTCACGGCGGCATTTTGCCGGTGGTCGGCTCGACCTTGCCGCCGCCAATTGGCCGGGGCATCTGGTAGAAGAACGCAAGGTGCTGCGTATGTTGGCGCAAAAGCCTGACTCGCCCCAACGGGCCGTGCGTGCGGTTGACGTGCGGCTCAAGCGGCTGCTGGTGTGTGCGCTGCAGGCATTTTTATTTAACGAAGTGCTCGCCCGCCGCCTGCCGCAGTTGATGCGGATGCTGCCGGGCGACTTGGCGTGGCTGCACGAAAAAGGGGCGGTTTTTTCCGTAGAACCCGACGCCGTTGAGGCCGCGCAAGTGCGAGCCGATGCGCATGAAATTTCGGCCTCCGGCCCGATGTTTGGGTACCGCATGACGCGGCCGCAGCTTGAACCTTTGCAGATGGAAGATGCCGTTTTGGCCGCCAACGAACTCGCTCCCGCTGATTTTGAAAAGCCGCAAGCCGAAAAAACCAAGGGCGGCCGGCGGGCCATGCGATTTTTTGCGCGGCATGTGCAGCTTGAGTCGGGCGCTGACGAACGCGGGCCATTTTTGCGGCTTGGCTTTGAGTTGCCTCCGGGCTGCTTTGCCACCGTCCTGCTGGGTGAAATTATGAAGGTGGATGTTCCGGTGGATTAAATTCGCTGTTTGCGCTCGGCCTTCGGAAATTTTTAACGACCTCGCGTTTTCGGCTTCGGCGCTCCAAGAAGCTCACGCAGTGACATTTCGAGATGCGGCAAAGCGGGCCAGCCGCCAGCAAAATTAAATTCTGCGTTTTTTACTGGACAAGGGTGGGTAAATTAGCCCAACTTTCGCACTTTGCGGCTGATTTCCGGAGTTTTCACGATTTTTTCGGCCTTGGCCGCAAGCCAATGCGGTTTTGCCTCTGAAAGCCCTTGTGGTGAAGACCTACCCTCTTTTTTTTGTTGACGTGATTTGCGATAGTACCGGGCATGTTCATTCGTTCGCACAAACGCTTCAAAAACGGCAAGTGGCATACTTATTACAGTGTGGTGGAGAGCCCCCGCTGCCAACAGCGGAAACGTGCAGCGGTCCCGATGGCTATCGGGATACCGCGGACCGATTATCTTTCATGGCGGCTTTACAGGAGCATCTGCAGACCCCAGAACCCCGAAATTAGGGGTGGTTTGTGGTGGAAACTTTCGGCCTTATTTACAAAATAATGTGGTTTTCGGGGCCGAAGTGCGACGGTTGGGCTAACAAAGCGACCAAACCGGCAATCACATTCAGGCCCTCGCCCGCTTAAGCCGACTCATGACCGACGAAACCTTTCGCTCTACCCTTAAATCAACCAAAACCAGCGCCGAAGTCTATGATGCCATCGTCGCGCAAGAGAGCGCTTCGCCGCCATCTGCCGCCGCCAAATAACCCCCACAGCAACCATGCCCCACCGCAGCAGCGCAGCGACCGCGCCCAAAAGCGCAGCGCCCAACGCTCTACTGCTCACCTGCTCTACTCTCTCCTGCTCTACTCTCTCCTGCTCTACTCTCTCCTGCTCTCGCGGCTACGCCGCGCCGGCCTATCCCTGTCTTTGCCGTCCCCGGCGTTTGGCCTTTACTTTAACGCCCCGAAGCGCCGAGGATTTGCGCTTCGAACCTTTTGCCGCAAGGTTGACAATCTTCCCATGGCGCATCACATAGCACGGCGTACCCGTCTGGATCGCCAGCCGTAGTGCATCGCGGGCGGCCCGGCGAAGCGCAAGTAGCGCGCCCCGCAAATCGCTATCCATGGGTAGATTGGCTTTCTTCATAGCTTTTCTCCAAAATCCAGGAGGCGCGGGGAAGCACCCGAACTATCATAAATGATCCATTCGTCCACGAGCTTGCGATAAATTTCCTGAAAATGCCTCCACCCCGCCTCGAAGCGGGATCGTATAACCAGATCGGGCACGTTGTGCCCCCCTTGTCGCACGCGAACTCTCACCCGATGCACCGCCAATTCTACCATAGGCAGCCTGAGAAAAATGAGCTTCACCGCATAACCGGCCGCTTGCCATTCCTGAATGCGGTGTATATAAGCCCGGCCGGCGAGAGTCGTCTCAAATGCAAAACTTTCGCCGATCGCCGCAAGATGATCCATCCGCTCTAACATAATTCTGGCCCCCTCCACCGCCGCAGCTTCGGGCGCCAATGGCGAAAGGCCCTGGGCGATCAGATCCCCATTATTAAATCGGGGCATTGCGCTTCCTGAAGTAAAAACTGCCGCGCAAATGTCGTCTTTCCCACTCCGTGGGGCCCCGCAATAATTACGACACGTTTTTTCAAACCCATCATTCCACTACCAACACAGCTTCATTTTAACCGATAGGCCCCCACCACGGCAGCGCAGCAACCGCGCCCAAAAGCGCAGCGACCAACGCTCTACTCTCTCCTGCTCTACTCTCTCCTGCTCTACTCTCTCCTGCTCT
>JABEVB010000120.1 GCA_013044165.1 Phycisphaerales bacterium | reverse complement strand
GGCCACAAAGTGGTGCTATTACGCCCAATGCCCTTCGTGTGGCCCGGTTCCTGAATATTTTCCCATCCCTGGCATTTGGCGGAACCTGTCACAGGCCCTATCCATTTTGCGTTCCGGCTTAGGGTTGGTTTGCTTGTGTACGAGTTATTACAATTCACCAAACAGCCGTGTAACATGCTTCTTCGCGTCTTGTGTCGTCCGCTACGATATACGTGTTTTCTATGGGTGATCGGGATCGTGGTGAAAAACGCCGACCGAGAAACGGGCTGCTGGGCACATGGGTGGGCCGAGCCTGTTGTTAGCAAGGATTTCGGTAATAATGTTGAGTTGCAAGGATTGTACATTTGTTATTATTATCCGTTGGGTTGACGTTCAGATAAAGTGGCTCCCATAAAGTGGAAGCATGGCAGCCTGGCCGGGGCAACGATGAAAAAGAAAAGCTGGATTTTATTTGTCGGAAATCTGGCGATTTCCTATAACCGCGCCATTTTACGTGGCATCTCACATGCCTTGGAGCGCGACCCGGCGCTGGAGCATTACGCGGTTTGTCATGTCGAAGCGCGGGATATTAAGGATATGCCTTTCGCGGATGTGGTCGGCATGCTCATCAGCGGTGTGGATGTCAACGAAAGCTATTTTACTGAGTTGGCGGAGGCCGGCATGCCCATGGTGGGTGTTGCCGGCGATCGGCATCGGGCATGGCTCGGCTATCACGTTGGAGCCGATGACATTGCCACCGGTCGCCTTGCAGCCGAGCATCTCATCAGCCGTGGTTTTACGCGTTTTGGCTACCTTGGGGCCAGGGGGCACCTTGCGATGGCGCAGCGGCAGGAAGGTTTTATCGCGCAACTGGCCGAGGTGCAGCTCAAGGCCGTCTGCTTTGAAACGCCATTGCGATCGGCAAGCTGGTTATCGTGGCCACGAGGCATGCAGGCGTGGGCGCAGCGCGTCGCCAAACCGGCGGCGGTGTTCTGCTGCAACGATCAGCGAGCCAACTCACTGCTGATTGCCTGTGTGCGTGCGGGTATTCGCGTGCCCGAAGACATTGCCGTTGTGGGGGTGGATGACGACGACATCTACGCCACGATGCGGCGACCGCATCTATCGAGTATTCAATTACAGATGCAAGTCATTGCCGACAAAAGCGTGGAAATGCTCGTAAAGCTTATTCGGCGTGAAGTGCCGCCGGTAAAAATGCTCATGGTGGGGCCGGGGACTTTGGTGGTCCGCGGCTCTTCAAATATTGTTGCCGCCGACGACCCTCTCGTTCGGTCCGCCCTGACGCTTATTCACCAGCGCATTGCCCGGGGTATCAGCGTTAAAACGCTCACGGCATCGCTGAACATTTCGCGGCCCACACTGGAGACTCGCTTTCAGGCGGCGCTGCGTCGGTCGCCGGCCGCGGAAATCAGACGCCAGCAACTGGAAAAGGCCAAAACACTTCTCGCCACCACAAGGTTGCCCATGCCTGAAGTCGCCGAGCAAGCAGGCTACACTTCGGGTAAGCACCTGAGTATCGCATTTCGGCGGGACATGGGCACAACGCCGACTGCTTACCGGCGGGATCGTGTGGCGGCATCTGAAATACCTCAACCAAAAGGCTCCGGGCAGAATGCTTCCACCGGTGCAGCAAGCAGTTTGTCTGAAGAATCATAGCTGTGGCATCTGTTGCCGGAAATTGAGTTTAAGTACCACCGCACGTATGAATTTGTGGAGAAAATGTTAAAAATGCCGGCATGTAAATCAGAAAAAACGCGGGGCATAATTGATGGGCTATTGCTGGTGTCGCTCGTGCTGGCCTGGGTAATACCAGCTGCTGCGGCGGCACCCGATCAGACACATTCGCTGATCGGGCCGTTTTATACCAACGACCCAGAAGGTCTGGTGTTGCTGCCCAATGTCCAAGCCAAAAAGCCGGTGGCGTTCAACTTAAGTATTGGCTGGGTAGACCATGGTCGCTATGTGCATGGCTACAGTGCCGTGACGCAGCGGCAGTGGCATGTGCAGGCGCTGCGATGGGGACCTGCGTCCGGCTGCAGCCGCATGTACTGGATGCTTGGCGGGCAACGCAAGCTGCATGTGCAATGGCAGCGCATCAGGGGTAGTCGCAGTGTTGTGGGGCGGATGCATGTCAATCGTCCGACCCGACTTGTGCTTGAATGCGACCCCGCATGGGCAGGCTACGGGGCGGTGTATCAGGTTCACCATACCGAAATACTTGGATGGCCGCGATTGGCTCATGCTGGTTTGCCGGGGTTTGTTCTCAAGACCTCCATGGCCGCCACTCAAGTGATAAGCGCGGCCGATGGCAAGGCCTTCGCGGCAGCGGCTCAGGGCGGTGCCAAATCGCAAGTTGTGCCGCTGGGGCCCACAACCCGGTTTGCCGGTATGGTGTTTAGCCTCAGCGCGGGCCAGAGCCTCACCCTTGCAATCAAGCTGATGCCCTGCCCGGCCGGCGCATTGGCCTCCGCCGACAATACGCTCGCCCGCGGATGGGCTGCCTATCTTGCGAGGCGGCCGTATGCTTCCGGCGACTGGGGAAATTTTATTTCGCCTATTTCCGTCGCAGCCAATAGTGGCGTTGTCTATGTGCCGTCGTTGCGTAATGTCTCGGCAACCGTCGTGCGATCGTGGTGCCTGCCGCAGGGGTGTTTATTTTTTAATTGGGATTCATTTTTTAACGCAATGCTGCTGTCGGTTAACGATCGCGGGGTTGGGCCGTGGCAGGTAGGGCGGCAGCTTGCGGGTGTGCTTCATTTTCAGTTGGGCGATGGCATGGTGTGCGGCTTCTCCAACTGGGCGGACAATAAAATGCGCCTGCCCGCATTTACGCCGGATCGCAGCGAGCCGCCGGTAGCCGCGATGTGTCTATGGCAGGCGTATGAGCGCTGGCCAAGCCTGAAATTGCTTAAGAGCTTCTATGAACCGCTCGTGCGGTATCACCATTGGTGGTTTTCGATCAGCCCGCAGACGCATTTGCCCTATCGTGATGGCAACCGTGATGGGCTGCTGGAGTGGGGCTCCACAAAAAAACGCTGGCAATTTACGCGCCTGGAAAGCGGCATGGACGATTCGCCCATGTACGTGCCCGGCAAGACCCGCAAGATGCCACAATCGCACACCTTTAATCTGGATGATGTTGGTCTGAACTCGCTTTGGGCGGCCGATGCACTGTATCTATCCAAAATTGCCGCCGCCCTGGGGCATAAAATTGCCGCCGCCCACTATGCCGCCGAGTGTCAGACGATAAGCCGGCGCATCAATGCCCTGCTCTGGAGCCATAAGCTTGGCATGTATTGCAACCGGTACTGGTCGCGCGGCAAGCGGCATCATCTGCTCTCGCAGCGGTGGTCGCCGACTAATTTTTATCCGATGATTGCCAAAGTGCCCGATGTCGGCCGCGCCGATCGCATGCTGGCGGTGCTGCTGAACAGGAAATATTTTTGGGGCAAGTGGGTTATACCAACCATTTCGCGTAATAACCCGGCTTATCGCTACCAGGAATACTGGAAGGGCGACATTTGGGGGCCGACCAATTACCTGGCATTTCAGGGGTTGCTCAATTACGCACCCCCGGCCGTGCTTCACGCATTTGCCCGCAAAAGTGTGCTGCTGTTTATGAACAATTGGAACAAGACCGGTGTCTGGAGCGAAAACTACTCGGCCACCAATGGCCTTGCCGAGCACGACCCGCATTATAGCTGGGGCGCTTTGCTGCCGACGATTGGCCTGCAGGCCATTTGCAACGTTATGCCCAATGGCAAAGTGCGCCTCGATGGCACTTGGAACATGCATGCCAAACTCTATAACATACCGATATTGGGCTATCGCTACACAATCATTATTCAACCAAAGCTTACAGAAATGCTTCGCCATGGGCATGCGGTGGCGCAAGCGGCAGACAAGGTGGGATTTTTTATTCTGCCGCAGAGGCAAATACCGTAAGCCCCCGCAACCGCGATGTACGTTTACACGCCTTGATAGCTTTGTTGAGGCACTGCATCTTGGGCACAACGGCGAAACTTGGCTTTTTTCTCAGGTTCGAGTATATGTTACTTCCGGTCTGTATTTATGGTCAGGCTCGTCGGGCGCTTGGCGGCTCTGCAGATCATCAGCGTTAGCAGAATAATACGAAGGACACAACATGATGCGGCAAAGTGCAATCTGGACGATCGTCGCCATGGTGGCTGGCTTGGTGTTGGGTGCCGCAAGCAGCGTGCAGGCCCAGCCGCTGAAGGTGTTCATCCTGGCCGGGCAGTCAAATATGCAAGGCCACGTGAACATCTCTACCTTTCCTTCGATGGCGGATGATCCAAAGACGGCGCCGATTCTCAAAGAGATGCTCAATGGCCAGGGCAAGCCAAAAGTGTTACAGAATGTCTGGATAGCGTCCATCGGCTGTGCTGGCAACGATACGAATGAGCAGACCGGCAGGCTGACGGCCGGCTTTGGCGCCGGGCGCCAGGAAATAGGGCCGGAGTTCACTTTTGGCATTTACATTGAAAAAATGCTGGGCGGGCCTATTCTCATTATTAAGACCTCTTGGGGCGGCAAGAGTCTCAATACAGATTTCCGTCCACCCAGCGCCGGGCCGTACGTGTGGAATCACTACGCATTGGAGCAACTCAAACGGCGGCATGCGAACGTGGCACAGGCCAAGGCTGATAAGATAAAAGCCACGGGCGTTTATTACCGCCTGATGATCGGATATGTACGAAAGGTGCTCGCGAACATCAAGCGGGTGGATCCGCAATACAACCCGAAACAGGGTTACGAACTGGCCGGCTTCGTCTGGTTTCAGGGGTGGAACGATATGGTGGATAGTTGGACCTATCCGCAACGTAAGCGGCCCGGCGGGTACGATCTGTATTCGCAACTCATGGGGATGTTTATAGACGATGTACGCAAGGATTTGTCGGCACCTCGCATGCCTTTCGTTATTGGCACGTTGGGGGTTGGCGGTTTGAAGCATATTGGAATGCATATGGTCTATTTCCGTCAGGCCGAGGCTGCGCCCAGTTTGCGTCCGCAGTTTAAGGGCAACGTGGCAGTGGTGCAGACCGCACCGTATTGGGACGACCATTTAGCCGCCCTGCAGGCACGTTATCAAGGATACTGGCGGAAGGTAAATGCGAAGGCCGCCGCGGAAAAGAACACCTCGTGGAAGAACCGAATAAGGCTTATGAACGAGAACTTTACGCCCGAAGAATTAAAGCAGCTCAAGGGTATTTCTGCCTTTGGCTTTCATTATCTCGGTGCCGCCAAGATTATTGCTCCCATCGGCAAGGCATTTGCCGAGGCGACGGCAAAGCTGGATAAGACGACCCAACTGCCTGTTGTGATCGGACAGTAAGGCCGTCGCCAGCTTTGATGCCTGCAGCTCGGCCGCACGCGTGGCAACAAAATCAACGCAAGGGTCTGCTGAATTATCGCCGGTCGGCGCTTTCGCCTCGGCGAGCCGTTCGCCCTGCTGGCTGCAGCGCTTGACTGCACCAAAACTCTACCGGATACCAGGCGTTAATGTTAAAGTTAACGCCAGCTGCGCGACACGCGTCAAGATGCCATCGCCAGAAAATGAAAACCTTTGTCTGTAGCAGGAGGACTCGATGAAACCAATAAATTGCAATTGGATGATCTGTGCCTTGATCGCCGTTGTTACCTGCAGCGGCGGGCTGATGGTCGGATTTGCCGCAGGCAACGCACCTTCGGCGGGGCAAATACTTTTTGTTGCACCCCATGGCCATGACTCGGCCAGCGGTTCGGCCGCAGCACCTCTTCGCACGCTCGCCGGCGCACAAGCTGCGATTCGGCGGCTTAAGGCCGCGGGAAAATTTCCGCTCGGTGGTGTAAAGGTGTTGATTCAAGCTGGCACCTATTACCTGCCCAAACCCCTCGTGTTCACCACGGCAGATTCTGGCTTGCCACAACGCCCCATTCGCTATGTCGCTGCGCCGGGTGCAAGTGTTATTGTCAGTGGAGGTCAACCGCTGCAGTTGCATTGGCGGCCCTGGAAGCATGGCATCATGCAGGCGCGGGTGCCGGCAGGCCTCACGACTGATCAACTCTGGGTCAACGGCCAAAAGCAGGTGTTGGCTCGCTACCCGGCACCCAATGCGCAATCAGAATCGCCATATCATGGGGCCATCACTGACATTTTTAATCGAGACTTTGGCCAGAAGTGGGGGCAGACTATGCGTCTGCTCAATAAGATTCATCAGCACACTTCCGAGTCATATTATGCGGCCGGTAGTCACTGGCCTCCTCAGGTCGGGACTCAACTTTTCGCCTGGCCGGCTGCAGAGGCAATTAACAGCAAATATTGGAAGCAATGGAAACATCCTGAAGGCGGTATTATTCACGTCCTGCATCCGGCCAACTGGGGAAGTCTCGACTTTGAAATCGAGCGAATTCATGGCCGTCTTATGCTCGTCGGCGGTTGGCAAACCAATCGTCCCGGTGGGATGCCTCACTTGGGCTATCTGGAGAACTTTCGGGTGTTTCTTACCGCGCCGGGAGAATGGTATTTGGATACCCGAACCTCGCGTTTGTATTTTTATCCACCGGCCGGGCTAAAACTCACTGGAGCGGCGGTGGAAGTCGCACGTCGTCGCTCGCTCGTAGAGTTTCAGGCATCGAGCGACCATCCCGTGCAATTTGTCATGATGCGCGGCTTAACGTTTGAGCATACGCTGCGTACCTTCATGCTCACCCGCGAGCCTGTCATGCGCAGTGATCTAACCATTTATCGCGGGGGAGCCGTGTTTTTTCAGGGAGCCGAGCATTGTGGCCTGGTTGACTGTAACCTGGTTGATCTGGGCGGTAACGCCGTATTTTTGAGCAACTATAACCGCAATGTTTCAATTCGTGGTTGCCTTATCAAAAATATTGGAGCCAGCGGCGTAAGCTTTGTGGGCGATCCGCATGCGGCCCAGGTCCCGGAGTATTGGGGCATTAGCATCCCGCTCAGCCGCATGAACATGACTCCCGATCCTAAAACCAACAATTTTCCCAAAAACTGTTCGGTGGAGGATTGCCTTATTCATAACATTGGACAAATTGAGTACTCTGCCGTTGGTGTAGAAATTGATCTGGCGGAAGACATTACTGTCAGCCACTGTTCGGTTTACAATACGCCGCGGGCTGGCATCAACATCGGCGACGGCTGCTGGGGCGGCGACAAAGTTGAATATTGTGACGTGTTTAATACCGTAATGCATACCGGAGATAATGGGGCGTTTAACTCCTGGGGGCGGGATCGGTACTGGCACAGCCCCGGAAATATCCAAGCCATGATAAAGCAGCATCCGAATCTCCCATTTTTGGATGTTATCAAGCCCATTACCCTCTGCAACAGCCGGTGGCAGTGTGCTCATGGCTGGGACATTGATCTCGATGATGGCCGCAGCAATTACAGGATTTACAACAACGTGTGCCTGCAGGGCGGCCTCAAGAACCGTGAGGGCTTTGGTCGCATTGTTTACAATAATGTCATTGTCAACAACACTTTTTACCCGCAGGTCTGGTTTGCGGACTGCGGCGAGAAATTTGAGCATAATATTGTCATGCGG
>JABEVB010000119.1 GCA_013044165.1 Phycisphaerales bacterium | reverse complement strand
CCATTGTTATGGTGCGGCATTCTCGGCTCACCATCCGCGGGTGGGCAAAACCGGCCAGCAACCCGCCCCTCGGCTCGGATGCGAATTCAAAACCGGCCAAGAGCCATGCGTGATATTGGAATTTGCGGCTTTTATTATGGTGGTAGGGCAGATCGGGGTGTCGTGGTGGTGACTTAATCCCATCGGTCACGATTCAAACGGGTCTTAATCAGCGGGCTTGTTCTAGGGTTTTGGATTAGCTATAGTACTGTGTATGAGTGATGGAAAGGACCGGCTCAATTTGGCCCGTTTGCTTGCGTTTCGCTAGACGCATTACTTTATGCGTGAAAGGCGTCGAATTGGACTTTCCGATGCCGAACTCGTTGGTTTTGAGAAAAGTCTGCTTGCGGAGCCTACCCAGGGTAGTGTCATGGCTGGAACGGGCGGATTGCGCAAAATGAGATTTGCGGCATCAGGTAGAGGAAAAAGTGGTGGTGTTCGTATCGGCTACGCTTTTACCCGGAGCACCGTGTGGTTCTGGTTGTTACGGTGTATGCAAAGAACGATCAAACGGATTTGACACCAGCACAACGGATGGATGTTCGCAAAGCTTTGGATCGGTTCGCGGCCGAACTTGTGAATGAAGCCGCGAGTCGCAATCAGGCAGCCGTCCGGCGACGTGCCGGGGGCTTAAATGTTCCGTAACAAAGCGATCAATCATGATGGATATGAGAATAAAGGACGTATGATGAAACAGAAATACCGAAAGAGAAAAGCGGTCGAGGCTGCTCCAGAAACATGGGCGGCCGCGGTGATGGCCGGAATTGATAGCCTGAACGCTTCGCTAAACAAGGGAGATGCACTTACCAGCCGGCAGGTGCAGATTAAGGTCGAGAAAGCGGCCTATACGCCAGAGCGCATCGTCAAGTTGCGCCGCCGCCTTGGGATAAGCCAGCCGTTGTTTGCTGATTTTATCGGCGCCTCGCCGATTGCTGTGCAGAAATGGGAACAGGGAAAACGCCGGCCCAATGCCATCGCGCGACGATTTTTAAGCGAAATCGAGCATGATCCAGCCCACTGGAAAAAGCGGCTCTCCGATTGCCTCACAGCGGCGAATTAAACACGATGGATATTTAACACGCGTGGATTTAACACGAAGATGATTGGAAGATGGGTATATGCGGGGCGATGATGACAGGTCTGCATGCTGATGGCTGAAGGTTGAAGGTTGATAGCACTCCACCGAAAACTCTCCACTTCCAAATACCCATTCTATCATTGGCCTATGGACCCCACATAACACACTATTGCAGCAAGATTGAATGGGTATTACGCCCCAAGCCAGAAGTATTGGCAGCCCCGGTTGCCTTGGTCGCAAAGATTTGCTTGCCGCCGCAGCCGCGGACATGTACGCTTAACAGACTTGGCGGTGTCGGCCGGGGCGGCAATGGTTGTGGCGTTGGCCCGCACCGCGCGGCTCAACTTTATCTTTAATCGGAGCACATACAACACGCATGAAAATAGCCCTCGATTGGATTAACAAGTACCTCGACCGCCCGATTGACGCCGCCGAGGCGCAGCACGCGCTGATTCATGGCGGTTTACCCGTCGAGAACATTCACGATTTCGCCAGCGTGCCCGTGCTGGATGTTGAAGTCACCAGCAACCGCACGGACTGTTTTTCGCATATTGGCCTTGCACGCGAGCTGGCGGCACTTACCAACCGCAAGTTTAGCCCGCCGCCGATAGATGACGCTCTGCCGCTGGCCGCCACCATCGGCGAGTTTTGCTCGATACAGGTGACGGATGCAGCCGACTGTCCGTTTTACTGCGCTCGCGTGGTGCGCGATGTAACCGTCGGCCCATCACCCGAATGGCTACGGCATGCTGTTGAATCCATAGGGCTGCGCAGCATCAATAACGTGGTGGATATCACCAATTTTCTGCTGATGGATACCGGCCAGCCGCTGCACGCGTTTGATCTTGATAAGCTTACAGAGCACCGCATTGTGGTTCGGCGCGCTCGCCCCGGTGAAACCATGATGAGCATTGACGGCCATGGTCAAAAGCTCGACGACTCCATGCTGGTTATTGCCGATGGGGCCGGGCCGGTGGCCGTGGCGGGCATTATGGGATCGAAACCGAGTGAAGTGACAGAGCAGACGCGAAATATTCTAATTGAGTCGGCTCAATTTCATCCAGGTTTGGTACGGGCGGCGGCCCGCAAGCTGGGCCTTTTCAGTGATTCATCGTTTCGGTTTGAACGCGGCATAGACCCGGCGGCGGCGGAAAGCACCTCGCGGCGGGCCGTTGCTCTTATAGCCAAGGTGTGTGGCGGCAAAGCTGCCGCAGGCTCTGCGGTGGGGGGGTCGTACAACGCCCAGCCTAAAAACGTATCGTTAAGGCCCGCGCAAATTGAGCGAATTGTCGGGCTGAGGCTGGCGGTTTCGGATGTGATCAAATTGCTTCAGCGGCTGTCGCTTGACCCAGTTGCCAGTGGCGAAAGTGTCGTATGCCATGTGCCAAGCTTCAGGGCTGATATCACCCGCGAGATAGACTTGATTGAAGAGGTCATTCGGCTGCATGGATATCAACATGTGCCAATGCGCGCCCGTGTGGCCCACGCGGTACCGGTAAGCGAGCCAGACGAGGCGGCGCTGCGGCTGATACGCCGTACGCTGCAGGGCGCGGGGTGGCATGAGGCTGTCTGTTATAGCTTCGCCGATGCCGCGGAGGCCGCACTTTTTCTGTCGCCTGGCGAAGGGACACTGCTGCGTGTGGCCGACCCGGGCCGTAAGGAAATGAACACGCTGCGCCCCGCGCTGTGGCCGGGCCTTTTACGCGCTTGCCGCCACAATCAAAACAACGGCAACCCGCAGCCATTGCTGTTTGAACATGCCAGCGTGTATTGGCAGCCAGCGGAGGCGGCACGTGGCGCTCCGCATGAGGAGCAACGCCTTGCTCTGATTGGCCCTGATTTATCGCTGGTGCGAGGCGCACTTGAACTGCTTGTTGCCAAGCTTAGTGCGGCCAACAGGCTGCAGGTACAGCCGATGGAACAGGTGCAGTTGGCTTCCGGCGTTGGTGGTCAGATACTGCTGCAGGCTTTAGGCCAAGGCGATTGGCTGCCAATAGGTTCTTTGGGGCGCTTTTCGCCGGCTATCGAAGAATACTACGGCCTCAAACACCCCTTATATGGTTTTGAAGTACAGCTATCCAAATTGCTCGGAGCCTTTGACCCGATGCCGCAGGCCGCACCGATCCCGCGATTTCCAGCGGTCAGTCGCGATTTGTCGGTCGTGGTAAGCGATGACGTCCGCTGGAATGCTCTTGAGGCTGCGGTTGCGGCACTTAAGCCGGATCATCTGGCAAAGCTTCGCTTTCAAGGGGTTTACCGCGGTAAACAGCTTGGCGCCGGCCGCAAGAGCGTAACGTTTACGATGGACTTTCTCAGCCCCACGGCAACGCTGCGTTCGGAAGAGGTTGATGGCCAAGTGCAAGCTGTTGTGACGGCGTTGCAGCAGCAGTTTGCCGCAGAGCTGCGAAATTGACCCGCAAACCAGTAATTATAGGATGAAGCTTGAACCGATGATTACCTTGGCTGTGCAGCCTGGTACAAGCGAATGCGGTAAAAAGCCGTCCGCTGGCACAGGCTTTGCGTATAATGTAAGGTGCTCGTTCGGATCATGCCGAAGTGGCAGTCTGAGCCAGCCGAGCTTGGCGGAAACCGGAATAACTTGCCTCCCGCTTGATTCCGATAATACGCGGCTCATACAATCAGTAGTGTAGGCGGGGAAGGTTGGCTGTGGCCAATGTTACCCACCACCGTGAAACGCCGGCTGTTGGCCGGTCACTCTTTGGAGCAGTTAAATGTACGAGAGATTTACCGATCGTGCCCGCAAAGTCATGGCCTTGGCCAACCAGGAAGCCCAACGGTTCAACCATGAATACATTGGTACCGAGCACATACTGCTCGGGCTGGTGAAGGAAGGCTCTGGCGTGGGCGCTACGGTTCTAAAAAATATGGATATTGACCTGCGCAAAGTTCGCCTGGAGGTTGAAAAGCTTGTTAAAAGCGGCCCGGACATGGTCACCATGGGGCGATTGCCGCAGACGCCGCGCGCCAAAAAAGTCATTGAATACGCCATTGAAGAGGCCCGTAACCTCGGACACAACTATGTTGGCACCGAGCACCTGCTGCTGGGCCTGCTTCGTGAGCGCGATGGCGTGGCAGCCCAGGTGCTGATGAACCTGAACCTTAAACTTGAAGAAGTGCGCGAAGAAGTGCTTAACTTGCTTGGCGCCGGCGTCGAAAGTGAATCGGCTCCGGAAGGCCGCGAAGCCGCCAAAGGCCCGCGATCCAAAACGCCCGCACTTGATTCGTTTGGGCGCGACTTAACCGAACTGGCGCGTGAAGGCTCGCTCGACCCGGTTATTGGCCGCGCCAATGAAATCGAACGCGTGATTCAAATTCTCTGCCGCCGCACCAAAAACAACCCCGTTCTGCTGGGCGAGGCCGGCGTCGGCAAGACCGCCATTGTGGAAGGTCTGGCGCAAAAAATTGTCGGCAACGATGTTCCTGAAATTCTGGTGGATAAACGCATCGTGGTGCTCGACCTGGCTATGATGGTGGCGGGCACAAAATACCGCGGTCAGTTTGAAGAGCGCATTAAAGCCGTCATGAATGAGGTGCGCCGCGCCAAAAATGTCATTCTGTTTATTGATGAACTTCACACGCTGGTGGGAGCCGGCGGGGCGGAGGGCGCCATTGACGCGAGCAACGTGCTTAAACCCTCGTTGGCACGCGGCGAAATTCAGTGCATTGGCGCTACCACGCTGGACGAATACCGCAAATACGTTGAGAAGGATGGCGCGCTTGAACGTCGCTTCCAAACCATTATTGTCGAACCGCCCAGCAAGGAAGAGGCTCTGGAAATTCTTAAAGGGCTGCGCGATCGCTACGAAGCGCACCATCGCGTGCAAATTACCGAGGAGGCTCTGCGCGGGGCGGTGGAGCTTTCTACCCGGTACATCACCGGCCGTTGCCTGCCCGATAAAGCCATTGACGTCATTGACGAAGCGGGCGCTCGCGTGCGGCTAAAGAGCATGACCAAACCGCCCAACCTCACTGAAATTGAGGAGCAAATTGAGCGGCTCACCATTGAGAAAGACGAAGCTGTAAAAAATGCCGACTATGAGCGTGCCGCCGAGCTGCGCGACCAGGCCGATGTGCTTCGCAAGAAAAAAGAGGATGAGCAGCGCAAATGGCGTGAGCAGGCCAAGGAAGTTGACGGCGTGGTGGATGAAGAAATGGTCGCGGAGGTTGTCAGCAAGATGACCGGCGTGCCGCTCACGCGGCTGGAAAAAGCCGAAGCCACGCGACTGCTTGAATTGGAAAACGAACTGCACAAGAGGGTCATCAGCCAGGACGACGCCATCAAGGCTGTGTCGCGGTCCATACGCCGGGCGCGTTCGGGCCTTAAGGACCCGTTGCGGCCCATGGGGACGTTTTTGTTTTTGGGGCCGTCGGGCGTAGGCAAAACATTGCTTTCCAAAGCGATTGCGGAGTTTATTTTCGGCAACGAAGCTTCGCTTATTCAGATTGATATGTCTGAGTACATGGAGAAGCATAACGTGAGCCGACTCGTCGGCGCGCCTCCGGGCTATGTTGGCTATGAAGAAGGCGGCCAGCTTACCGAGCGCATCCGGCGGCGGCCCTATGCCGTTGTGCTGCTCGATGAAATCGAAAAGGCGCACCCCGATGTGTTCAACATGCTGCTGCAGATTATGGAAGAAGGACGCCTCACCGACAATGTCGGCCGTCAGGTGGACTTTAAAAATATCATCCTGATCATGACCAGCAACATCGGCGCTGACCTCATTAAGAGCGGCGGCATCCAGGGCTTTGGTTACGGCAAGCGCGACAGCGAACAGAACTTTGACCAGATGAAGCGAGCCTTGTTGCGTGAGGTTGAAAAGTTCTTCCGGCCGGAGTTTATTAACCGGTTGGATGATACCATCATCTTCCGGCCTTTGGGCAAGGATGATTTGTACCGCATTATTGACATTGAAATCCGCAAGGTAACCAAGCGGTTGATTGAACAGGGCATTACGCTCGAAACCACCACGGAAGCGCATGACTTCCTTATAGAAAAGGGCTACAACCCCGACTTTGGCGCCCGGCCGTTGCGGCGAGCCATCGAGCAGTATGTCGAAGACCCGCTCTCTGAGGCGATTTTGCGCGGAGAATACAAGGGCTTTACCTCTGTTAAAATTGACCGCCAGGGCGATGGCCTGGTTTGCGTGCCGTTTGGTCCTAAGGAAGAATTGCCAGCGGCGGCAGGGGCCGCGGCGGCGGATGCTACATAAACCGCAGCCCTGGAAGTCGGCAGGTTCTGGCAGTCAATGCAATGCGATGCTGCGCCGTGGCCATGGCCGCGGCGGCAGGTGGCGCAGCATTACCGCGATGCCTTGTGCATGGCCCGCACGGGCGTGGTGCGGGCGCAAAATACAGATTGTCTTTTTAGATAGATTGACAGCCGGAATAAGGAGTTGCTTGTGAGCCTGTTTCAAAAAATCGGCGGCGAGTTCATTGACATTATCCAATGGACTGAACCGGCTGGTGATGATCTTTTGGCCTATCGCTTTGAACGCTACAACAATGAAATAAAAATGGGGGCGCAGCTTACCGTGCGCGAGGGGCAGGTAGCCGTATTTGTTAACGAAGGTAAACTTGCCGACGTTTTCTCGCCCGGGATGTATAAACTCCAAACGCAAAATATGCCTATCTTGTCTACCCTTAAAGGCTGGAAATATGGCTTTGATTCTCCGTTTCGGGCGGAAGTGTACTTCATTGCGACGCGCCAATTTACCGACCTGAAATGGGGCACGCCCAATCCCATTATGGTGCGCGACCCGGAGTTTGGCCCGATGCGCATTCGCGCCTTTGGAACGTATGCAATGCGGGTGAGCGACCCGGCGACCTTTTTACGCCAGCAGGTGGCAACCAACCCGACGTTTGAAACGGTGCAGGTATCGGGGCAGATTCGCGATACTATTGTGGCTCGCTTTACCGATGTGCTCGGTCAGGCCAAAATTCCGGCGCTAGACCTCGCCGGCAATTACGACAAAATCAGCAAGCTTGCGCTGGAAGCCATCAAAACCGACCTGGCCGGCCTGGGTCTGGCGCTGACGCTGTTTTATGTTGAAAACGTATCGCTGCCGCCCGAAGTGGAGCAGGCCCTCGATACCCGCAGCAAGATGAGCGTGATTGGCGATATGAGCCAGTTTACGCGTTTTCAGACAGCGACGGCCATTCCGGAAGCCGCCCAAAACCCCGGCGGTATGGCCGGTATTGCCGCCGGCTTGGGTGCGGGCGTTGCCATTGGCGGCCAAATGGCCGGCTCGATGGCAACTGCGGCCGCGCCGCCGCCTATTCCCGCGGCTGCCATGTACTTTGTAGCCGTGAATGGCCAGCAGACGGGGCCATTCGACGCCGCCACAATTTCGCAGAAAATTGCCCGCCGCGAAATTGCCCCGGAAACTATGGTATGGAAACAGGGAATGGCCGCGTGGTCGCAGGCATTGCTGGTAGATGAGCTTAAAAGCTTTTTTGGCAGTGTGCCGCCGCCGGTGCCCAAGTAAAAGTTTTGCCGCGGTCGGCGAGTTTTTATTTTTACGCTATACTCTTGTTGACGCGTGAGACGCTGCATGGGCGGCTCGTTTTTTGGCGGCCTTTTGAACCGGGGGCATTCGATGGGTGTGTGGGATTCTGCCGATGATGCCGGGTGTGCTGCGGGGAGTTCAACGCCCTTGCCGCAATTGGCCGCAAGCGATGCTTTTGATTCTGCACTGGGCGAGTACGAAAAAAAAGAAAAGTGCGGCATTTTTGGTATTGCCGGGCCGCCCGATGCCGTTGAGCGGTGCTACTATGGACTCTATGCTTTGCAGCATCGCGGTCAAGAATCGGCCGGCATAGCCACAAGTGATGGACAGGTTATCACCAGCCATACCGGGTTGGGGCTTGTGGCCGAGGTGTTCAACAAAAATGTGCTGCGCGATCTTTCGGGCATTGCGGCCATCGGGCATGTTCGGTATTCAACTGCCGGCTCCAATCGCAAGTGCAACGCGCAGCCTATTCTGGAAGAGTACATTGACGGTCAGGTAGCCGTGGCGCACAACGGCAACCTCATCAACGCCGCCCGCCTCCGGCAGGAATACCAGCAGTTCGGCCATATTTTTTATTCGACCAGTGATACCGAAATTGTCATTCACATGCTGGCCAAGCCAACCCATCAAGAAAAAAATGATCCCCTCGCGCATGTGCTGCGGCATTTGCAGGGGGCCTTCAGCTTTCTATTCTTATTTAAAGACCGTATGGAAGCGTGCCGCGATCCGTGGGGTTTTAGACCACTGGTTATCGGCAAAACGCGCGATGGTTTTTACTGTATTGCCTCTGAAACCTGTGCGCTGGCGAGTATTCAGGCCAGCGTTGTTCGGGAGGTGCTGCCCGGTGAAATTGTTACCATAGACCGCACCGGAACACAGCTTACGAGCCGCTTTTTTACCGAAGTGCCCGCCACGCCGGCGCACTGCTCGTTTGAGCATGTTTACTTTGCCAGCCCCAGCAGCAACATCTTCGGGGATACGGTGGTG
The DNA here is from genome assembly GCA_013044165.1 of Phycisphaerales bacterium. Classification (GTDB taxonomy): domain Bacteria; phylum Planctomycetota; class Phycisphaerae; order WQYP01; family WQYP01; genus JABEVB01. The sequence goes on along the minus strand of JABEVB010000119.1, from coordinate 13,030 downwards.
ATGGTTCGGCAAAAAATGGGCCAGCGCCTCGCCATTGAAAGCCCCGCTGATGCGGATATTGTCATTCCGATTCCGGATAGCGGGCGATCGGCCGCGCTGGGCTACAGCAAACAAAGCGGCATACCGTTTGAAGAAGGGATTGTGCCCAATCGCTATGTGGGGCGGTCGTTTATTCAGCCGTCGCAGCACATGCGCGACCTGGCCGTGCAGATGAAATTGATTGTCATTCCGGAGGTTGTTCGCGGGAAACGATTGATTGTTGTGGAAGATTCGATTGTTAGAGGCACGACCACCCGCGGCAAAATTCTGGCCCTGCGCCGCGCCGGCGCCAAAGAAGTGCACATGCGTGTAAGCTGCCCGCCCATTCGGCATCCGTGCTTTTTTGGCATTGATTTTCCAACTCCAACGGAACTCATTGCCAATGGCCGCACGGTTGAGCAAATTCGCGATTTTATTGAAGTTGACTCACTGGCGTATTTGTCGCTTGAGGGCATGCTGGCGTGCCTGGGCAAGCCGCCGGACCATTATTGCACCGCATGCTGGTCGGGCAATTACCCCATACCGGTTGATTTAACCGTGAGCAAATTCGGTTTGGAACGGCATCAATTAAAGATGTTTGAATAAGAGCGGGCTGCGCGGCGGATCTCACCGCAGGGGACGCGGGGGTTTTTAATTTGTTTGGGCGCTTCGCGACGGTTGGCGCGCAGAGCCGCAGAGAGCACGGAGACGACGGGGGGGGGGATTTGGCACAAAGGCTCGAAGAGATTAAGAGTTTTTATTAAGGGGCTGCGCGACGGATCTCACCGCAGAGAACGCGGCGGAACGCGGAGGTTTTTAATTTGTTTGGGCGCTGGGTCACGGTTGGCGCGCAGAGCCGCAGAGGTCGCGGAGACGACGACGGGGGGATTTACCGCAAAGGCTCGAAGAGACTAACAGTTTTTATTAAGGCGATTCGCGACGAGTCTCACCGCAGAGGACGCGGGGGAGCGCGGAGGTTTTTAATTGGTTTGGGCGCTTCGCGACGGTTGGTGCGCAGAGCCGCAGAGAGCACGGAGACGACGACGGGGGGGATTTACCGCAAAGGCTAGAAGAGAGTAACAGTTTTTATTAAGGGGCTGCGCGACGGATCTCACCGCAGGGAACGCGGGGGAACGCGGAGGTTTTTAATTTGTTTGGGCGCTTCGCGACGGTTGGCGCGCAGAGCCGCAGAGGTCGCGGAGACGACGGGGGGCGCAGGGGACGCAGCGCGGCCTGCGGGCCGCAAGACGGGGGGCAGGAGTTTGAAGTCTGGAGTGCCAAGCGGCGCGTTTCCTGTCAGAAAAACAAGATATTACAGGTGTGCATTACAGAGGTCCACAGAGATATGTAGTTGTATTAATTTGTTTGGGCGCTTCGCGACGGTTGGCGCGCAGAGCCGCAGAGGTCGCGGAGATGACGACGGGGGATTTGCCGCAAAGGCTCGAAGGCATTAAGAGTTTTTATTAAGGGGCTGCGCGACGGATCTCACCGCAGGGGACGCGGCGGAACGCAGAGGTTTTTAAATTGTTATTCAGGGGCGCTGGGTCACGGTTGGCGCGCAGAGGCGCACCGAGTATTTTTAATTTTCATTTTTTGGGCGATGCGCTTGTGGGCGCGGGGTCATTTTTTGCTGGGGCGCTGCTGGTAGGCAATCGAGCCATCCGCTTTGGCTACGAAGAGGTCGGTGGCCATTGACAAAAACATGCCATGGCCGACGACGCCCGGGATGTTGGTGATGGAGGTTGCCAGTGCTTTTGGGTTGCTGATATGGTGGGGTTTGGGGCCAAAAATGGCGTGAAGCAAGGGGTTGCCGTTGTCGGTGAGAAAGAGGTTGCCATCGGGCGTTAGTCGCGGTGCGGCTTGGCCGCCAAGGGTTTGCAGGCAGCGAACAACGACCGGGAGAGCGAAAGCAACAACTTCGATAAAAACGGGAAACTTGTCTCCGAGGCAGGGCACGAGCTTTTCGTGCCCGACGACGATAACAAATCGCCGGCTGATGGAGGCTACGACTTTTTCGCGAAGCAAGTCTCCTCCGCCGCCTTTGAGCAGATCGAATTCGGGGGTTACTTCATCAGCGCCGTCCACGGCAATGTCAATGGTGCTTACGGTTTCGAGTGAGCCGATGGCTATGCCCAATTCGCGTGCGAGTTTTTCGGTGGAGTTGGAAGTTGGTATGCCGAGAACGGTAAACTTTTCGCGTGCCAGCCGCGCCGCGAGTGCCCGTACAAAAGCGTGTGACGCGCGGCCGCTGCCCAAGCCAACAATTTGACCCGGCTCAATGAGTTGTGCGGCGGCATCGCCGATTTGGGCGAGTTGCTCGGGGGTTGCAGGGTTGGTGGGTGAAGCAGTCATTAAGGCACAGTGCTCCGCAAAATAGTTATTAACGCTGCGTCCGGCGGTCGTGTGCCGGAGGCATGGCGTTGCGCTAGAATTATCATGGCGAGCAGCGGTTGTGCCAAGTACAGGTGTGAAGTTGGGCGGGTGGGGCGGTGGTTGCGGGAAGGCTTTGGAGTAGTTGGGGCGGAGCCGGCGTGAATGTGCTAACGCAAGAAAGAGATCGTCGTAAATAAGGTGGCTTGTTAACAGGCCGGGGTCAGATGCTTCGCCAGCGGCGCGGTGTATGGTTATAATTCTGTGCCGTTTGAGCGTGGCTGCACATGGGCGATGCGGCCGGCTGAATGGGTGTTGGCATTGGCGAGTGAACAAGATGAAAAGTTTTAAAATCGGCATCATTCAGATGAGCTGCGCGGAGCAGCCATCGGTGAATATGGACAAGTTGGTGCCGTTGATTCGGGAGGCGGCAAAGCGCGGGGCTCAGGTGATTTCGACTCAGGAGCTGTTTCGCTCGGAGTATTTTTGCCAGAGCGAAGATTTGGAGAAATTTGACCTTGCGGAGCCGATTCCGGGGCCGTCAACGGAATTGCTGGGTCGGCTTGCGAAGGAACTGGGCGTGGTGATTGTGGCGTCGCTGTTTGAACGCCGTGCGGCGGGGGTATATCACAACACGGCGGCGGTGCTGGAGGCGGATGGTTCGCTGCTGGGCATTTACCGCAAGATGCATATACCGGATGATCCGCTGTATTACGAAAAATATTATTTTACGCCGGGCGATACGGGCTTTAAGGCGTTTGAAACGCGGTTTGGGCGTATTGGCGTTTTGGTTTGCTGGGATCAGTGGTATCCGGAGGCGGCGCGACTGACCGCGATGCAGGACGTAAGCGTGCTGTTTTATCCAACGGCTATTGGGTGGCATCCCAAAGAAAAGGCGGAGTTTGGCGAAGCACAGGTGAACGCGTGGCAAACCATTCAACGCTCGCATGCGATTGCCAATGGGGTTATGTGGCCAGTGCCAACCGCATTGGGCATGAAGGCCCTCGAGACGGGGGAATTGAGTTTTTTGGACAATCATTTATATGTGACCCGTTTGGGCGGATGCTGGCCAAGGGTTCGAGCGATAAAGAGGAAGTACTTATTGCCGAGGTAAACCCGGCTCTGCAAGAAACGGTACGGCGCAACTGGCCATTTTTCAGAGATCGGCGGATAGATTTTTACGGTGGACTGACACAGCGTTTTGGCCGATGAGCAGGCCCTATTCATAACACCGGTATAACACAGGTAACAAATGGACACACCAACAAAATCTCCCGCACAGCAGGGCTACGCCATGCCCGCTGAATGGCATCGGCATGAAGCGACGTGGCTTGCCTGGCCGCACCACAAGGCGGACTGGCCGGGAAAGTTTGCTCCCATTCCATGGATTTTTGCGGAAATAGTGAGGCACATAGCCGCAGCCGAAAAGGTGCATTTGCTGGTGCAGGATGCGGCCGAGCAGGCGAAGGCCCAGCGCACGCTGGAACGGGGCGACGTGAGCCTGGAAAATATTGTGTGGCATCGCAAACGCACAGACCGCATATGGACGCGTGATTCCGCTCCATCGTTTGTGGTAAAGCAGGCGGGGCGAGGCGAGGGCAAGGTGGGCGCGGTGGGCTGGCACTTTAATGCCTGGGCCAAGTACGACAATTATAAGCAGGACTGCCAACTGCCGACGTATGTGGCCAAGGCGCTGAAGCTGCCACTGTGGAAGCCGACAATAGAAGCCGAAGGCAAAGCGCGTACGATGGTGCTGGAGGGCGGCAGCATAGATGTTGATGGTAGCGGCAGCGTACTGACGACTGAGGAATGTTTGCTATCGGAAGTGCAGCAGCGCAACCCCGGCGCGAACCGCGACGCGGTAGAGCGGGCGCTAAGAGACTATTTGGGTGTGCGGCAGGTGTTGTGGTTGGACCGCGGCATAGCGGGCGACGACACGCATGGGCACATTGATGATACGGCGCGTTTTACGTCGGCCGATACGATTGCCGCGTGTGTGGAGCCAAACCGAAACGATGCCAACCATGAGCCGCTGGCAGAAAATCTTAAGCGGCTTAAAGCCATGCGCAGCAGCGCGGGGCGACCCTTTAATATTGTCGAACTGCCTCTGCCGGAGCCGGTGGTGGTTGATGGGCAGCGGCTGCCGGCGAGCTATGCAAACTTTTATGTATGCAACGCGGGCGTGCTTGTGCCGGTGTTTAACGATGCGGCCGATGGCGTGGCGCTGCGTCTGCTGGAGGAGTGTTTTGAGCAGCGGCGTAAGGTAATTCCGATATACTGCCGTGATCTGGTATGGGGCTTGGGCACGTTGCATTGCATGACGCAGCAGCAGCCAGCCGCGATAGCGTAAAGAACAATGGAGCGCATCAATGACTGAGGCAAAACGGATTTTGGTAACGGGCGGGGCGGGGTTTATTGGCTCGAACCTTGCGCTGGCACTGCAGCGGCAGGGGCATGAGGTGATGGTGCTGGATAATTTTTCGTCCGGTGATTTTCGTAACTTGAGGGCGTTTAGGGGCGATGTCGTAACGGGCGATTGTTTTGCGCAGCCAGCGGGTAAGTTTCAGGTTATTTTTCATCAGGCTTCGATAACGGATACGACGGTTACCGATCAGCACAAGATGATGACGAACAATGTTGAGGCGTTCCGCCAGGTGCTGGGGTGGGCGGCGGAGTGGAAGGCCCGCGTGGTTTGGGCGTCGTCGGCGGCGGTGTATGGCAATTTGCCGGCGCCAAGCAGTGTTGATGGAGAGACGAAGCCGCTGAATGTTTATGGCTACTCTAAGCTGGCGATGGAGCATTTGGCGAAAAGCTGGGCGAAAGCGACGAATCTGCCAATTGTTGGCCTGCGCTATTTTAATGTATTTGGGCCTGGCGAAGCACACAAAGGCAAGTTTGCTTCAATGATTTATCAGTTGGCGCAGCAGATGAAGGCGGGCAAACGGCCGCGGATATTTCGTCAGGGCGAGCAGCGGCGCGACTTTGTATGGATTGGCGATGTGATTGCAGCGAATATGGCTGCAATGGCCTACGACGGCAAAGGTCTTGTATTTAATGTTGGCAGCGGCCGCTCGGAAACGTTTAATACGGTGGTAAAAGTGCTTAACGAAGTGTTGGGTACTGACCTACCGCCGGAATACATTGATAACCCGTATGATTTTTTCCAGAACCATACGGAGGCGTCCATCGGCCCAACAACCAGTGAATTGGGGTATCGGCCGCAGGCGTCGCTGCTGGATGCGGTAAAAGAGTATAAGCAATCGGAGGCGTTATAATGGCATCGGGGAATTGTTTATACTGGCCGTGGGCGTAGCGCTGGCTGCGGGCCGCAAGGCGGCAGATTGCGTATTCAGGTCGGGAGTGCCACGCGACGCGCTGCTTGTCAAAAGAACAAAATGTTGCAGGCGTGCCGTGTAGAGATTGTGCTTAGGAGCAGGCCGATGCGGAACGCCGGGCTGATAATATGTTGCAGCTTGCTGGTGCTGACGAGCAGAGTCGTTCGAGCGGAGAACGTGACGGCTGGTGGTGCGGTTAAACACTTGACGACCATCTTAAAAGCTTCAAAAAAAGTTAACACACTGCGCATTGACTTTGTTTGCAGCAAACATTTGAAGGTGCTGAAGCGGCCGTTCCTCAGTGGTGGCAGGCTATTTATAGCGCGGCCAAACTCAGTGAGGTTCAGCACGTTGTGGCCTTACCGGTCGGATTGGATTGTACGCAACGCAACAGTATGGTCGCGAGCGCAGGGTGACAAACACTGGCAACAAAGCAGCACGACCCAGCGGCCTGGCCTGGGCCGCATGATGATGGAGCTTGCGGATTGGTCGCTGGGGCGGACGCACGCACTTAAAAGCGAGTATCAGGTGAGCGAGCGGCATGGCCAAGCGGCCGCAGTGCCTGCGGGCACTGACAAGGGCGCTAAAGCTGTGGCAGCAACGCAATCGAGCGGTGCGCTGGACATATTTACGCTAACGCCACGATCAACGAGTGAGCGGCAGGTGCTTTCGTCGCTGTCGCTGGCGTTTGAGCCAACAACCCACCGGCTCTACTACATAAAAATAAATACAGCAGGCGGCGATGTAACGCGCTATTGGTTTTGGCGGGTGAAAATTAATGTGGCGTTGGGGCGCAATACTTTTGCTCCGTCGGGGGCGCGGTGAATAGACCTGAAAATATAGCAGCCGCAGGTGCCTCGGGCGAGGTCGCCGACGGGCCTGTGGCCCGCAGCGTGCTGAAGATATTAAACATGTGGTATGGCTTTTGGCTCAAGCGGCGATGGATGCTGGGGCTGCTGCTGGTGATGGGAGCGGTGGCGTGTTCTAGTTTGTCGCGGCATATACGGTGGCAGACCAATTTGCTGGCGTATTTTTCGCATGGGTCGGGAGGGCTGGCGGACTTAAAAAAGGCTGCTGTGGCGGGGGGCATTGCCGGGCAGATGCATTTGGACGTGCATGCGAAAGCCGGCGAACAATTGACGCAGCAGGAACTTATTGACGCGGTGCAACACCTGGCGAAGAGCCTGCGGGCCAGCGGGTGCTTTCGCACAGTGTGGACGGGCATTAACGAGCAGCAGCAGATTGCGGCAGCCAGCGAGTTGTACCGGCTGGCACCGGCGATTTTAAGCTCCGGGCAGCGGCAGGTTCTGCAGTCGCGGATGAATCAGCGTTATCTGAACCAGCGCTTTGTAAAAACCGCCGGCGAACTTTCTGCGCCTGATGCGCAGTTGCAACTGGCTCGGCTGGAGCATGATCCCTTTGACGTTGGTGGCTTGTTGGCTCGCTCGATGGAGTCGCTGAGTTTGAGCCAGGGTGGGTACATGTCGCATGGAGTGTTGCTGTCTGGCGATGGCCGACACGCGATGCTGGCGCTAGAGCCGCAACATTCGCCGAATCAGTTGAAAGAGGCGGCAGCCGTGATGGGTGCGATTCATGCGGCAATTGGGCGGATGCAGGGGCTGTATCCGGCGGTGGGTGTATGGGTTGTGGGGCCGGCCCGGCACTATGTAGACAATTCGCGCCGTGTGAAGCGAGATGTGACGGTGGTGTCGCTGCTGGGCAGCGTAGCGGTGGCACTGGCGCTTATTGTGTATTTTCGGAGCGCAGCGGCGGTGATTATGTGTGTTGTGCCGCCGATTGTGGGATTTGGCCTTGCACTGGGTGTGGCCGGCGCATTGGGACTGCAACTGCCGCTGATGATTCTTGCGTTTGGCGGGTTGATTTTGGGCGCTACAACCGATTATGGCATTCAGCTTACGGCGGCGGCCCGGCAGATAGGGCAAGCTCAAGGATGGAGCACGGCTTTGCCGGCGCAGGCGGTGCGGCGGGTGATTGGGCCGATTTCGATGAGTGTGCTTACGAGCGTCACGGGGTATGGGGCGCTGATGTTTACAGGGGCTACGGGGCTGCAGCAGCTTGGCGCGTTTGTGGCGGCGGCAACGCTGTCTATTTGGCTGGTGACGTTTTTGATTTTGCCGGTGGGATTGGGCGCCTGGGTGCTTAAATCTCAACCGCCAAGATTTAAGCTGCCGCCGGCAGTGGTGCGTGGCTGGCGGTGGGCGGCAACTGTGGCATTTGTGGGGCTGCTGGTGTGGCTTGGGCGTGCGGCGCTGGGGTTGCATTGGAACTATCAGCCGACACAGTTGGATGGTTCACCAGCGCGTGTAAGCCAACAGGAAGCAGAGTTTTACCGAGTGTGGGGTGATATACGAGGTCGTGCTCTGGTGCTGGTGCAAGCACACAGTGCGGCTCGCTTGCTGGCTCGGCAGCAACATGTGTATGAGTATTTGCAAAGTTTGAAGGCAGATAAGTTGATTGCGGGTGTGCAATCGCCGGCGGCTATTTTGCCCGATGCGGCAACGGTGAAACGTCGGCTGTTGGCTTGGCGTGCCATGTGGCAAGGCGCGGGTGATGCGGAGCTTAGGCGTTGGCTAGAGCAAGCGGCGGGCAAAGCCGGGTTTGAGCCGCAATATTGGGCCGCATGGTCGCCGGCGGTGGTGAAGGCAACGGCGCTTTCGGCTAAGCGCCGCGTTGCGAAATCGCCGGTGGGGCTGCTGCCGGGAGCGATAATGCACGCAGGCAACGAAATAACGATGGCCACGGTTGTGCAAAGCAACCCGAAGCTTGCGCTGCGGATGCGAGGCGATTGGATAGGGGAACTGCGCCTGCGATTTGGGCATGTTTTGGTATTGTCGGGGCCTGACATTGTGTATTCCGCAACCGACCACGCCCGCGTGGATTTTGACTATATTGGACCGTGGGTGCTGTTGGCGGTGCTGATACCGATGGCGTTCTATTTTGGGCGCTGCCGGCGGGCTTTGCTGGAAGGCTTAACGCTGTTGTGCGGGCTTTTGGGGGTGTTGGGTGTGAGCGCCATGACCGGCGGCCTGACGATATTAAGCATTGTTCCGCTGCTGTTTACGATGGGCGTTGCGGTGGACTACGGCATTTATGCGGGAAGCGACTGGAGTAATCACAATCCGGATTCGCCGGCGGGGCAATCGCGAAGCACTGCTACGTTTGTATGCGGCCTGACGACGCTGTTGGGCACGGCAAGCCTGATACTGGCGGGCCACCCGGCGCTGCATGCGATTGGCCTGCAACTGACCGCAGGCATTGCGTGCGGCTATGTGGCGTCGCTGCTGGTTGTGGAACCGATGATTAAGTTTTGGGCACGCCGGGGGCGCCGCGGCAGTGCATTGGCGATGACGTTGGTGCGTGTTGGTGCTGAGGCGGCGGCGGTGGCGGTACTGCTGCTGTTGGCGGCTCCGGTGGTGGGGCAGCTTATGATAGCACACCAGAGGCCGGCTGAAGTCGGCCAAATGCCTCATTTGCCGCTGGTAAGAGAAAGCAATCAGTTGTGGAGAGTTGGCCATTCCTGGATGTTGCGGCGCAATGGCAATTGGGAAATGTATGTTCATGGTTCGCCGGAGCAAATTGGCTATGCGGCGGCGAAACTGGGCGCGCCGATTGATCTGCGGATTGAAAATGAAATGCTGGTGCGTTTAAACAAGCTGGCTCCCAACATGTGGGCGCGTTGGCTGCTTTTGCGAGGTTCGGTTTTGGCACTGCTGGAACTGCATGATTATGTACCGCTGCCCATCAAGCAGGAAATTTATGCTGAAGCGGTGGGGCATTGGGACCAACATGCCTACATGATGCCAACGTATCCGCGGCTGTTGATGTATCATGCGCTGGATGATATTTCGCAGAACCTTATTGACAATCCATTGATTCAGAAAAATGACATTGGCTGTACCGGCATTGCGGCGCTGGGAAGTTTTAGCGGCGATGGACACCTGTGGCTGGCTCGTAATTTTGATTTTGAGGGTGGCGAAGCATTTGATCGGCAGAAAAGCATAACCTTTGTGCGGCCTAAACAAGGCATTGCCTTTGCGACGGTGGCGTGGCCTGGACTTGCGGGCTGCGTAACGGGCATGAATGCCGACCGGATCGGGCTTTTTGTCAATGCGGCCGCTACGAAGGATTTTCGGCGTATTGGCACGCCGATGATTATTGTGGCGCGGCAGGTGCTGCAGTTTGCGCACTCTTTGGCACAGGCCGAACATATTGTGTCGCGGGCGAAGGTTTTTGTAAGCAATATTATTGTGGTGGGCGACGGAAAAACCGGTCGTGCGGTGGTGCTTGAAAAATCACCGCGTCGGTTTGCGGTTACTCCGGTGGCAGGCTCTACAGCGGTGGCGAACGAGCTGACCAGTGCGGTGTTCAGGGATGATCCGGTGAATCAGGAGCGCATTCGTGACGGCACGACGGCCCAGCGGCAGGCGCGGGCGGCGACGATGTTGGCTGCGATTCGCGGGCACGTTGATGAATTTTCGCTGGCGCACCTGCTCCGCGACAAGCACGGTCCGGGCGGCAAGAACATTGGCTTTGGCAACCGCAACAGCATTGACGGCTTAATTGCCACACACAGCGTTATTATGGACCTTACCGCCGGTAAAATGTGGGTTGCCGCGTGGCCTCATGCCGACGGCGCATATGCCGGTATTAATGTTATGGCGATGCTACGGCATGCTCCGACGGCGGCTGAGGCATTGGCCGATACAACGCCGGGCGTTCCGGCGAGCCGGTGGCTGAAAAGTGGAGGCTGGCAGACTTTTAAACGGACGCGAAAAGTGCTGGTGACGGGCGTGGCGGAACTGCACAACGGAAAGTTTGCTGCAGCGCTGTCCGATGCCACGCGGGCCATAGAGCTTGATCCGCACTTTTTTGAAGGTTATGAGTTGCGAGGTATGGCACTGTATCACCTGCGGCGCTTTGGGCCAGCGATGAGCGATTTAAGCAGGGCGTTGGCGCTGGATCCGCCCTATCGGCCGAGAAGAAATGAAATTCGGCGCGAAATTGCCCGGTGTAAAGCGCATCTGGGCGGAACGTAGCGTGAACGTAGCATTAAGGAGCGTTTTAGAGTATTTTTCGCAGGGAGAGGCGGTTAGTGTGGAAGCATTTAGAGCGACGTGCATGTTTATGACTTTTCAGCGCAAACGATGGCAACGGGTGATACATCAGGCCGAGATTGTGTGGGGCTGCGGCGTGTTGCTTTTTGCAGCGCTGCTGATGGGGGGGTGTTCTTCCGTTGTTGTGCCGCCGCTGCGATTGGCTGCTACGGCGGCGCCGACGACGGCAAGCGTGAATGCGTTTTTGCGCCAGTGGCCAACGAGGGGTGATCGGCAGTTTTTTGGAACGTTGTACCTGCATGGGCGACGTATGACGGTCATCGGTCGGTTGCATTACATGTCTACCACCGATATTCGCCTGACGGTTGCCACGGAATTGGGGCAAATGCTATTTGATACGCGGTTTAACTGGGCAGGCCCGCATGTGTTGCACTGCCAGTCGGAGTTTCCGAAGGTGGTGGCGAGCGGCATATGTGCCGACATGAAGTTGGCGCTGCATCTACCCAAGCCGCCGGTTGGGTTGAAGGTACATTCACACAGCGCTACGCTTCAGCAAGAGAACTCTTTCCGGTGGACTTTTAATTGGACATTTGCCGGAGCGAAGGGCGAGGTTGTTTCCCAACGGGTAAACCGACATGCGTCGCTGTTTGGCGGCAACACCACCGTGGTGCGGTACAGCGACTATAACGGCAATTTATTCCCGGGGCAGATAACGCTGTACCGACGCAAGTTAAACTATTCTTTGCGGCTGAATTTTACCGATCAACGAAAGTATTGATATGCCCAGCAGTAAACCAACGGCCTATCCTTCCGACTGGCTTGCCGGGGAGCATTTGTACTGGCCTGAGTCGGTTTGGCGAAAGTTGCAGCTGGTTGCTTTGCAAAAGCATCTGCGAAATGCGGCGAAGTCGGAGCTTTATCGTCACAAGTTGCCGCGTATGGTGCGGAGCGTTGATGCGCTGCATGTGCTGGCAACCACAAGCAAAGATGATGTGACGGCCATTGGCCGCGACGGGCTGGCATGCCCCAAAAGGGATTTGCGGGAGTGGGTGACAACATCGGGCACGACGGGGGCGCCATTGATGGTGCCGCTGGCGAGCGAAGATATGCAACGTTTGGCCGCCAATGAGGCGGTGGCGTTATCGGTTGCGGGCATTAAGCGAGGTATGACGGTGCTATCGCTGGTGGCGATGGATCGGCAATTTGTGGCGGGTTTGGCTTATTGGCTTGGCGTGCAGAAATTGGGTGCGGCGTGCATTCGCGCCGGGCCGCAGGCGGCGTATCAGTTTGAGTCGCTTGTGGCGTTGCTGCAGCGTTACCGTCCGGAGTTTATTATTACGGTGCCGACGATTATTACAGCGCATGCGGTTGCGAGCGTTGCGCGGGTGAAGGAAAGGGCCTTTGCGGGCGTAAAGGGTGTGGTATGTATTGGCGAGCCGATTCGCAGGCTTGATGGGAAGCTCAATTCCATCGGCAGTGCTCTTGAACGGATATTTCCCAAGGCGAGCATTTTAAGCACCTACGCCACCACAGAAACGTGCGCGACATTTGCCGAAGGGCCGAATTGCGGTGGCGGGCACTTGAATCCGCAGATGGCGATTGTGGAATTGCTAAACGACGCAGGCCTGCCGGTGGAGGCGGGGCAACCGGGTGAGGTTGTCATAACGCCATTGGGTTCTCGGGCGTTGCCGCTGGTGCGATTTCGTACGGGTGACATCGCCATGCTGCTTCCGGGGCGGTGCCCGTGCGGCCGCACCACGCCGCGCCTGTCGGCGATTTTGGGGCGTAAAAACCAGATGCTTAAGGTGCGAGGTGTAAGCTTGTTCCCGGGTGCGATTATTGATCTGATTTTGGCGCAGCGGCATGTTGAGGACTGCCTTGTGTCGGCGCAGGCAGCCAATGAGTTAAGCGATTTGGTTGTTATTACGGTGGCGCTGCGGCGCGATACCGCCGAGGCCAGGCGTGACGTAACAACGCGTATGCAATCGCTGCTTCGCATGAAACCCAAGATGGCTTTTGTGGAAATTGAAACGCTTCGGCGGATGCAGCATGCCACTGGTTCGCGTAAGCCGCTGCGATTTATAGATGAGCGGGTGGGCGCAGGTGTTGGCGCGCTGCGGTAGGTTGTGGACGGGGGCCTGTGGCAGCTTATGCATGCTTTTGACCTTCAGGCCACGCGGCTGGGGGGCGGATTTGGGGTGTGAGCAAACAGCCATAGATATTGGATGTTTT
>JABEVB010000018.1 GCA_013044165.1 Phycisphaerales bacterium | reverse complement strand
CGGACAATACAGCGTGGCAGAAAAGTATTACAAACAGGCCTTGCAGATCAATCCCGACAATGTTGAGGTGCTCAACAACCTCGCGTATTTGCTGGCGGTAAAGCTCAAGCATCCGCATCAGGGCCTGAGCTATGCCGAAAAATCCAATCAGCTTGCGGCCAACGCCCAGCAGGCCGGCCCCTACGCGCACGACCCCAACCTGCTTGATACGCTTGGCTGGCTGCGCTACCTCACCGGCGACACCGAAGGCGCCGTCTCGGCGCTCGAACGCAGCACCCGCTATGGCTCGGTATCCACAGCCTACTATCACCTCGCGATTGTGCGTAACAAGCAGGGCCATCGCACCGAAGCCGAGGACGACCTGCGCAAAGCCATATCGCTGGCCCAAAGTCAGAACAACCCGAAACTGCAGAAAAAGGCCACCGCCCTGTTAAGCCAATGGACCGCCCACGCGGCAAAACCGGGGTAACGCAACGCAGGCGGCAAGGTGCAGCGGCGAAACAGTTGTGGGCATAATGGCGGCGGTGGCGAGGCGGCGGCTCGTGTTTACTTAAGAAGCATTTACCGTTGGTTGCGTAGCAAACTGGCGGGCGCCCCGCTGCCGCGCAATGCCCGCATTACCACCCTGTACACCATGCAGGCCGCAGGCGAGTTTACTTTGCATCATTGGTTTTGGCCGCCACAAATTCCTTTGCCTGAAGCCACCGTATGCAGATAGCCGGCCAATTGGCGGAATCTGTACCCGGTCGCCCAACGCCAAAGCCATGTTTGCCATGCTTAAATTCAACCAGTTTAGCTGGTATGCCTTTGCGCGTGAGTGGGGCGTAAAAACGCTTTTCGTTTTAGTGGTTTACCGTCGCATCGTCGTGAGCATAACATATGAACGTCGGCGGCGTCAGCGCTGTAACGTTAAGCACACTTGAAACATACCGCTCCATATCAAAAGCCGGATGCTTGCCCAATAGATTATTTTGCGACCCCATGTGCGTGACCGCAGGCATCATAGAAATGACCGGATAACCCAACACCAAAAAATTCGGTCGCGTGTTGAACCGATTGAGCGGATCTTTCGCATCCGGATTTCCTGGCAGCCAATGCACCCCGGCTAACGACGCGACAGAGCCGCCAGCCGAAAAGCCCACCACGCCCACATCGTGAGGATTAATGCTCCACCCAACTGCGTACGCCCGAATAATCTGCACCGCGCGACGCACATCCTGCAAACACCACAGCATCCCGCTTGGCGGCTACTTCCCATCCGGCAGCCGATATTTAAGCACCCAACAACTGATACCTGCCTGATTAAAACGGCGCTCAATCCGATAGCCCGCCAACGACATGGCCCCAACAACGTAGCCACCACCCGGGCATATCACCGCCGCGCAGCCGTTCGCCACTGGCTTCGGAGCCGGAAACAATGTAAGCGTGGACCAAACAATGGGGAGCCACTGCGATTTGGCCGATTAACTTGCATTTACGGTACCGTCCGGCTCGCTCCAAGGTCGGCACACGCAGCTTGGGCCATACAGGACTAACGCGCCGTGCTGCCGCGGCACTGATCTCTGCTACATAAAGCACAGCCAAAAGTACAACACTGTTTTTAATTTCCACATCATCAAAGTCCTTGATCCCAGGGTGGTGCCGCAGAATTGCATCAATTGCGACTAACGTGGGTGTTGCCGATCACATACCATCGCCCAATTCGCGGCAAATTGCGCACCGCCAGTTCGATCGCCGCCCGATCATGTTCGGTGGTATCAACGATAGCAACGGCAAGTTTATACTCGCCGGGCGCTGCGCTCCAGTGTACGACGCTGGTGCGATTCAATGGTCGCCCTTTAATCAGGGTTGATAGATGCGCTGCCGATGGGTCTACGGCTACCGCCACAGGCCTCGCTGCATCCTTCTTGAACAGCGCGAAGGCGAATTTATATTTGTGGTTCCATTGCGGCGTTGCGTTCGGCAGCACGCCGACGCCGGCATTACACCAGGTTTGCTCAATGGAACAGGGCTGCCCACGTTGCATTTCAGCAGGGAATTTGAGCTTCGCAGGATAGAGCCGATACCCTCCCCGACTAATAAACTTTTGCACCAGATTTGGCTCGAGCTTAAACCACGCCGACCATGAGATGTTCAGTGTATTGGCATGGTATTCCAGGGCCTGCTTCATAGCCCATTCAAGATCTTCACTAAAATTATGAATACCATGTTGACTTAGCCGTTGATCAATGTGCGGGTTCGCATCTATGGGCTTACCCGGACCGCGATAGCCGTAGCAAAGCTCACCGAACAATGGGCTCCGCGGAAACATATTTCGCATGAATTGCTTCTGGCGAGCATTTATCCAAAGGCTGCCCAAACCATCCCGGCGAAAGAGAATGCCATACTTATCCAGCGCAATGCGGATATTCATCTTAAGGCCGACATCCGGGCCGAAATTGGTGACCAGCAGCACATGCGGGAATGCTTTGGCATACGCGCCGCATAACCAGTTATATACCTGATCAAAATGGCTCGCGGGTATTTTGAGGTGGTGCATTTCGCCCCACCATCCCAGCCCTGCGGCATCTACGAAATCAGTTTCGCGCGGGTTGTCGAATCGCTTGCCAAACGCGCGAATAAATCTCGAAAAATCCCGCTGAAACACCGGATCGTCCGGATACGGCGTCCACACGCCGGCAATATCGTAGCCGCGAGCGCCCTGGGCCTTCACCCACAGTGGCGTCGCCGGTGTGCGACGATCTTTGCTGTTCACCAAAACTCGGAAGGCCAGTCGTTTGTGCGCGGCGCGAACCTTACGAATCCATGTGATAACGCGCGGATTATACCGCCATACATATCGGCCCGGCTGCGGCTCGAAGTCGCTCCACGGACCACGCCAATATACGATGTTTGACACATGCCATTCCGCGGCGAGCCGCCGCCAAACCAACTCCGGGTGAGGCCAGAGAGGATTTTGATAGAACACCCACCCCATGGCCGGGTTATTCAGCAACGTTTGGTTATCAGGCAAACCCACAACCGAAGTCGTCTGCACCGGCGATGCCGGGGCAATCGTTTGCGGCGATCGACTGCGGCAACCAGCCAACGCCAAAATGCCCATCGCGACCAGCACAGCCCTCGTTAGACCATGGCGTGGCCCGCTTACAGAATGATTCACGACCACATATCCAGGACTGTACGTCGCTCGGCGCGGCAAACAGGGTTCGCCCAACTGAGCCTCCACAGAAAGCCCTCCCGACATACCTCGCACCCCGCCATCAGGCGTTTGCAATCTGCCGATAGAGCCGCGACCATCGCTCCGCGATTCCGGGAGCACTTTACTTGAACCTGTATCATTCAAAGGCATCGCGGCTCCAATAACCAAACAACATAATCCACTTCCGTAACGCTTCACTCCCTGTTCTATTGCTCGAATGCTTGATCGGCGTTCAACCTCGCGCGGGGCATTTATCGTAAACAATGCCTAAGCAAGCTTTAAACTCTATCCGCATCCAACTCGAAGCAAAATAACTGAATTGCTGCATGCGCGGTAATCAATTGCGTCAATGGTACGGAAATCGTGGCATTTTGGCTGGTATTGCATTGTCTATGCTCGGTCTATCGGCTAGCATTTATTCAACTAAGTCTGGCGTATATTCGTCCTAATTCGCAAACGATGAGCTTGACAGAAGGCTTTTATATATCGAGTTGCCAATGTGTTTACGAGCCAGTGCGCTTCTTTTTCCAACAATTGCTTGTTGAGATGGAGCATGGGTCAGTCGCAACAGTTGCGGCATCTACATGATTAATACTTTTTTCAGGAGCTTTCGGCATGAGCAATTCGGCAAACCATGAAAACCAAACCCATGACGCCCGCCAGCCAACATCCACATCCAACGCAAGCACGCGAAGACGCTTCCTTCAGCAGACGGTTGCGGCCGCGGCTATGCCGCAGATGTTGGCTACGGTCGGCAGCAGCGCACAGACCGCGAGTAGCTCGTCGCCTTCTCATCGCCGCAAGCCCAACATTCTCATGGTCATTTCCGATCAGTTCCGCTCCGACTTCATCTGTGCCGCCAATCAAAACCCTATGGCTTACACGCCCAATCTCGATGCAATGTACCGCCGCGGAACGGTCTTTCAAAACCTTATGACCAATCAACCGCTGTGCTCGCCAGCGCGAGCATGCCTGTTCACCGGCCAGTACGCCACCCAAACTGGAGTGTTTGTCCTCGGCCCCGGATTGCGCCCCGGCGCCACCACACTGGCCACTGAACTCGCCAAAGTTGGCTACAGCACCAATTACATCGGCAAATGGCACCTGGCGCCGAATAACTGGAAAACCGGCGCAGGCCTGGGATATGTCGAGCCTGAATACCGCGGCGGCTTTACCGGCTTATGGCAGGCGTCGAATGTTCTCGAACTCACCTCGCATCCCTATCATGGCACTATCTGGGATGGCGACGGCAAACCTATGCACTATAAAGACATTTACCGCGTAGATTACCTGACTGACCTCGCCGAGACATTTCTCCGACAAAAGCACGACCAGCCGTTTTTCCTCGTGCTTTCGCAGTTGGAGCCGCATCAGCAAAATGACCTCAACGGCTTCGGTCCGCCCAAAGGCTACGCCGAAAAATACCGAAATCCCTATGTTCCACCCGACCTACGGGCACTTCCGGGCGACTGGCCCTATCAGCTTGCCAACTACTATGGCGATTGCAAATCCATTGATCAATGCATGGGCCGCATATTTCACACC
This sequence comes from Phycisphaerales bacterium, assembly GCA_013044165.1. Classification (GTDB taxonomy): domain Bacteria; phylum Planctomycetota; class Phycisphaerae; order WQYP01; family WQYP01; genus JABEVB01. The sequence goes on along the minus strand of JABEVB010000018.1, from coordinate 14,194 downwards.
CTCAAGGAGCAAAACCTCGAAGACAATACCATCGTGATTTTTGTGAGCGATCATGGTTGCCACTTCCGAACGCGCAACCAGGAATACAAGCGAAGCCCGCATGACAGCTCGATTCACGTGCCGCTGATCATCCAGGGTCCCGGATTCAACAACAGTCAAACCATCTCCGAACTGGTCAATCTTATTGATGTAGCGCCTTCGCTGCTCGATGCCGCGGGCGCAGCCATACCAGCCTCCATGATGGGACACAGCCTTCTGCCGCTGATGAACGATGCCGAAGCGCGGGCCAAATGGCCCAATGAGATTTTTGTGCAGGTAAGCGAGGCGGAAACCGCCCGGGCGCTGCGAACGCCCGAGTGGACCTATGTCGCGCTGGCGCCCGGCGTCAGCGGCGTACCGGTGTCCTTACGCTATCAGGATTACCAGCTCTACAATAATCGTGCCGATCCGGCGCAAATCATCAACCTCTGCGGCCGCGACGACCCCCCGCACCTGGTGCATTATGTCGGTGATCGCTCCATACGCCAGATTACCGATCATCTTCGCGAGCGACTCATTCAACGCATGGTCGAGGCCGGTGAGCAACGCCCCGCCATCAAACGCTGGGCGTACTATCCATAAGAAGGCAACGTGCAAGCCTGGCAATTTGATGCAATCGCCATCGGACCGCCATTGGCCCTGTATGGCGTAAACCTTCCTTAATGGGAACCCGCACCCCTGCACACGGCTCCATTTGATAGCATGGTGCCCCATGACGACTCCCCTCTCGCTGCAGAGGCTCGCCGTCGCAAAGGGCATAGCGTCAATAACATTAAACGCCGGAGGCCTTGCCTGACCGAATGAAAATAGCAGCGCAAGTAGCCTCCGCATGTGAGCAAAACTTAAAAGATATCGGCTTAAATCCGCAAGCTTACCCTCTTGCTTACCACGCGGGTCGTGCCGCAGGCACCCGTCCGTTCTAAACGTCAAGGGACATCCCGTGCTTTACCTATAATGCCGGGCGACCATTGCAAGGTCCACAGGTCATTAAGATTGACATGTTCTACATGGTCATCGGCAAATGCCACATTAATCGCATGTTGATGCCGCTCGAGGCATACCAAAGACATTCCCTCGGTGTCGTCTGCCCCAAATATTGAACCATCAGGAGGAATCGGAATCGGATCGGTAAGTACATGCGGCCACGCAGCTACCCAAACGCAGTCCATGAACAAAGGCTCCTTGCCATTTGAACTGTCGTTGCCGGTTTGCGACCAGTATGGCTGGTCCTCGCCATACCATCTTAAACAGCCATTTTGTTGAGCGATCGTCGCCGAGCCGCTGAAGTTGTAGGCATAGCCATTGATGCCGTAACTCGATGATACCTGGTACGGATTGTAACCAAGCGCGGATTGAATGTATTGTGTAGTTGCCGTGCCTTTCCAATTCGCCGTTGAAGATATGGCGGCGGGGGGTGTGGAGGGGCATAAGAGCACCGCTTTTTCCGAGTCAGGCAGAGCTATATATGCGGTTGGATTTCCATCAGGCGGAGCAGAACCTCCAAACATGGGGGCCAAATCGTGCTGCCAGCACTGGTTTTGATTGTAGCCTACCGCCCAATCGCCAGGCCATTCGACGGGTATAACAAGACCGTGGCTTGCCGTGGGGTCTAGTTGTGTATATTCGGTATAGGCTAGGGCCAACTGCCTGAGATTTGATTCACAACTCAAACTGTTGGCTAACTTCTTGGCCCGGCCCAGCGCCGGCAGCAAAAGCGCAATTAAAATCGAGATGATGGCGATCACTACCAGCAGTTCCACCAGGGTGAAAGCACCTTCTGTCCTGCAGCGAATGCGGGAGTAACCTTTGGCGTCGGTAGCGCCTTGCCTGCGAGACATCATCATCGTGTCGTCCACTGCGGCATACACGTGTAATTACCTCCATGGGAGGCCGATCACCCTTACAACCCACCGACCCCTGGCAAACCCAAGCGATAACCGCACATGAGGCTTCTAGGCTCGGAACCTGCGCTTTCGACCTACCAGCAGCAGTGCCACCCCGCCTAGACAGGTCATCGCCAACGATGCCGGTTCCGGCACCGGCGAGCCACTGATCGCCATATTATTAAAAAAGGTATTGGCGTTGGTATTGGTTGCGAAGATGTCGGCGCCGTTAATCGCCCCAGAGACAGTTCCGGAATACGTCAGTGTAGTGAACGCATTGACAACGACCGGGGCGAGCGTCAACGTGTAGCTGCTGCTGGTATTCAACGCAAAGCTGATATTGACGCCGCTTTGCAGATTCGCCTCGGTCAACACCTGATAGCTGGTAGTGCCCGTGGAGTTCGTAATGAAGGTAGTCATTACATCATTAGAATCGGGATGAAAAGACAAACTGAACACGGGCGTCGTTGTAGCGCCGACAACTGTTTCTAAAATCAACCCAGAGTTCACGCCAGGTGTGGTGCCCATTGTGATGGGCGTTGGCGGAGTGCCCACAGACCCCGATTGCTCTTCATACCCGACGCCAAATGTTTGGCCCGCCCGCAACGTGCCCAAGCCAGTATCACTGCTATTTTCAAAGAGGCGATTGGCGTCAACCCGCGGAGTTAACGTTGTAGGACTATGGGCATAGACGACGAAGAAGCTGTTATTGCTTGAGCGGATAGCTACACCGGCATTGTTGCCCAAATAGGCACCAGCATACGGTGAATTCTGATTGTTTTGAACCACGATATTCCAAGCCCCAAAGCCGGAGGCATACGTCTCTGTCGGGCTGTAGGTGGACAGTGCCGGCGTATGGCCGGCATTTGCCGTTCCGGGCCAAGGGTTAGACGGCGATGGGTTGTTGTATTCAACTGCGCTGTCAGAAGCGATCATAGCCGCGCTAGCATTCGTCGCAGCGGCCATACAGGCAGCCGCCGCAGCGGCCAGCGAAATTGTTGATGCGAGTTTCATAAGGTTCTCCTCCGTAAAATAAAACCTAACTACCTGCACACGAGGAACAACCTCATGTGCATCAATGCCACAGTCCTTCTCGTTTCAACTCGCACACTTTGCAGGCCAGCCCTCGGAATTTGCTATCCTTAGAGCGGCACGCCCACAGATACATCCATTGAATAGTTAGTATAGTCCTATTGACCAGCATTAGAACGATTAAATTACGTCAGTTGCGGTAATAAATTACGTCATCAATAGCGCCCGCAACTATTTACGCGATCAAAACCTCGCTTCCCAGTCATGATAGCCCCATTTTACAGGACGCCAACCGCAATCTCACCTCTGCGGGTTTTCAAGATGGATAGCATCCGCAGCGGCCGCTGGCTTCGCAGGAAACTTATGTATTTCCTTCACTGAATCCGGCGACTCATTGGCCGGGTGCTTTCTGCGAAAAGAGCCGGGCGTCATTCCTCGATAGCGACGGAAAAATGCCACAAGTTGCTGCTCGGCAGCCATCCCCACAACCCCGGCAATGTGCGTGAGCGGATAGGAGGTACTAATCAACAGACGTTCTATCTGTTCCAACCGGGCTTGCACAATGGCATCATGCGGCCGCAACTTTAGACGCACATGGAACTTTCGCTCGAGGGTGCTGCGAGATACCAACATGCCAACCTTGGATAAATGATCGAGAATATCCTCAATGGAAATGGCAATACCGCCCTTGTCCCGAATAAATTGCATCGCCGACACCACCACCGGATCAGCCGCCGCGATCATATCGGTACTGGCACGCGCAACAACTCCCTTCGGCGGCAGAAATACAGTCCCGACCGTTGCGGAATCCCGCCCATTGAAGATTTCATCCAATATTTCCGCGGCGCGAAAGCCGATGTCGTCCGCGCCGGGATCTATGCTGGCGAGCGCGGGCATTGACAGACCACAGAGTATGGGGTCGTTGTCTACGCCAATAACCGCAACCTCATTGGGCACATGCAGGCCGCTGTGCTGACATACATTTAACAACAGACGGCCAAAATAGTCGTTGCAAGCGAACACGCCAAGCGGCTTAGGCAGTTGCACCAACCAGGCGGTAAGCTCCCGGTCCTCCCAATACGGACCGCTCCGTCGGGAGGTCTTTGCAATGCCGGTATCCCATTTGTCTGCAAGATAACTGTAGACGTGGTGCTGCTGCGACCCGAGATATTGACGAAAGCCCTCAAGCCGCAAATCAGAAAAGATGCCTCCACGTGAGCCATAAAACGCGAAGTGTCGCAGTTGTCGTTCAATCAGGTGCTCAGCCGCCAGTTGCCCAATTCGTTGATGATCACTGAATATCTCGGGAATTCCTTTCAATTTTGGCGCCAGTTCACCCAGACTTATCATTGGTTTTGAGAGACGCCGCAAAGCCGCCAACTGCCGCGTGTCGCGCACCCGAGCTAAAATACCGTCGCAACAGTCCTTCCTAAGCCACACTGGCAGGGCATCAAGCGTCTTACGCTCCTCATACACCACCTCCCAACCGACGTGCGTATGCACAAACCGTGCAATGCCGCGGAGCAAATCGCGGCCATAGCTGCCAAGCGAGTCAATAATAAGTGCTACTCTGCGCAATAGTCTGGCTCAAACAATCCAATGAAATCCGTTGGCGAAATCGTTGCAACCACTCTCGATGCGATTGCGACCTGCGTGCAATCTAACCCATAATTGTCATGACGCCAAAACCATCCACACCGGTCATGCGGCCCTTTGCGCCATAACGCGAACACTTCTGAAACCGCCGATCGCGGTACTCGCCAGGCCGCATCATTGTTTGGAGTTCAGGTCCGTTTCGTCCAGTATCACGAAATGCTCTTCAGAAAGCACAGCACTGGCGAGTTCCGGGTTGTCTACATGAATTACAACCGTTGGATATTGATGCGGCGATACTATAATGCCATACACATAATGTATATCAATTTCCGCTGCTAACAGAGCCTTGCCGATGCGGGCCAGGCCATCGCCATCGCGGCTGTGATGCATTTCCACAGCTACAAGTTCGCAGATCGAAAAATGGTAGCCACGCTGCCGCAGAATTTGCGTAGCCAGGTCGGTATCGTTAAAAACAAACCGCACGATGGCGCAGTCAAAACCCTGCATCACAGTAAGAGCAAGCGTCCGCACATCGCTGCCATCAAAAATGCCCACCAACGTGGCCAACATGCCCACGCGGTTTTCAACAAACACGCTTACCTGTCGCACACAAGGGGTGTCGCGCCCACGTTTGGTGATTGGCCGTTCTCGAATAGTCCCCATGCGAATTATCGTATCATGCGGCGGCGATTTGCAAAAGATTACGGGCTTTGTAGGCCAAGACGCCTGAAATGTTGCCGTCATGTGGCTTTGCTGCGCATTTCAGCACGTTGCCCGGCTATTTTTAATTGCTATGATGGCGACCTGCGACGGGAACCGTTTATTGAGGTTCCAGATGGGTAAAATCTGTTTTGGGCTTCGCCCGGCAAGGGCGTTTGCGTTGCTGGCGACGGCGTCATGTTGCGCGCCGGGCATGGCCCTGGCGCACGGTATTCTTGGCAACCGTTTTTTTCCGCCAACCATTACCACCGACGACCCCTTTGCGGCCGACGAACTGGCCTTGCCAACAATATCATTCTTTCGCTATCCCGGTGGCGCCGGCAACCCGGCGACGCGGGTCATAGACTCTGGCTTTGAGTTTGACAAACTCATTATACCGCGATTATCCATCGGCTTTGCCGACGACTATCTGGCGCAAAAACCGCAAGGCTCGACCACCTCCACCGGCTGGGACAACATCACGCTTATCAGTAAATACGAGCTTTACACCAGCGACCGCCACGAGGCGATTATTTCTGTCGGGCTTAATACCACCCTCGGCGGTACGGGTAGCCCCAACGTGGGCAACCCGTCATATACCACGTTTACCCCGACACTCTACTTTGGCAAGGGATTCGGCGACCTGCCCGATGCCCTTGCTCCGCTGCAGCCCATTGCCATCACCGGCACCCTCGGCCAGAGCTTTCAAACCAGCGCGGCCGACCCCAACATGTTTCAAACCGGCATAGCACTGGAGTACAGCTTGCCCTATTTGCAGCAGCATGTGCAAGACATTGGCCTGCCTGCCCCATTTAAAAACATGATTCCGCTGGTAGAGTTTGCGCTGCAAACGCCCGAAAACCGCGGTGGCGGCCCAACCACCGGCACCATCAACCCCGGCGTGCTTTGGGAAACGCCTGATGTGCAGTTTGGCGTTGAGGCGATCATTCCCATTAACAACCACAGCGGCCACAACATCGGGGCGATCTTCCAGATGCAGATTTATATTGATGACCTCATGCCAAAGATTTTTGGACACCCCATTTTTGGAGACAACTGATGTTTTCACTCAAGCGACACTTGCTGGCCGTCATTCTGGCTGCAGGCCTCGGTGCGTCGGCCGCTAGCGCCCACGCGTTTTTAGATCATGCCCAACCGCGCGTTGGCTCGCATGTAAAAGTTGCGCCGCACCGCGTCATCATCTGGTTTACCGAAGCGGTTGAACCTCTCTTCAGCCGCATACAGGTTTTTAACTCCGCGGGCCAAGAGGTTGACAACAAAAACACACACCGCCTCCACGGCAAAAAGGCCGTGCTGATTGTTACAGTGCCCGCGCTGCCGCCCGGCCGCTATAAGGTAATATGGCATGTGGTGGCCGAAGACACGCACAAAACGCATGGCGACTTTAAGTTTTGGGTTAAATAGCAACAGAGCGTGTCCGTAAAATAGCCGTGATTGCGATGATCCTTAACTGTGCCCACGGTAACGGATCAAGCGGACGCTTTAAAGATGGGTCTGCTCGATCCAACAACAATGCAGACGGTACGTTTGAGGCTCACCCTGTACGCCAGCTTGTGCCGTGCTGGAGGCAACCGACCGTAATATACCCCAGCACAGACGAGGCTCTTGGATGAATCATCTTCTGCTCTTACTGAGCCGCTGGCTGCACTTTGCATCCGCCCTGTTACCATGCGGATGCTGGCTGCTGGATTGGCTCATGGCCCCGCCGCTGCGCGGCCAACCGTGGAGTTGTGCCATTTGGAAACGATTGATGCGCCGCGAACTTGCGGCATCGCTGGCTGTGGCATTGGTATCGGGGGGCATGTGGCTGGCGTGTGTTACCGTCAGCATCAGCGGCCTGCCTGCCGAGCAAGCCCTGCGACCGGCGGTGTTGTCACTGGTTTGGCATCACACCCACTTTGGACAGCTCTGGCAGATGCGCCTTTACCTTTGGCTGGCACTGGCCGGCGCGAGTGCCGCAGCCCTGGCGTTGCCAAATGAGGCAATCCGAAAAGTCTTGGCGTGGCTGGCGCTGTTGCTGGCCACAGCCTTTGCCGGCAGCCTGGCGTGGGCGGGCCACGGCATAACCGGCACAACGCCCGCTGGGCGGCAATGGCACCTGGCCGCAGATGTGGCGCATTTGGCCGTCGTCGGCATCTGGCCGCTGGGGCTGCTGCCCTTTGTTTTGGCGCTGCGGCAACTGCGCCGAAGCGCAGAAGCTCAAAGGTGGCGCGTCATGGCGGTCATGACAGCGCGATTTTCACTCATCAGCATCGGCGCGGTTTGCCTGCTGCTTGCTTCCGGCATTATTGATTCGCTGATGCTGGTGGGCACGTGGCACAATCTGCTGGCCAGCAATTACGGGCGACTGCTCATAATAAAAATAGCGATCTTCGCCATGATGGTGGCCATTGGCGCAGTCAACCTGACCCGCCTGCGAACGCGCCTGCAGCGCGCCGCTATCACTGCGGATGAGGCAATCTATGCCGTGGTGGCCAGGCGTTTGCAGCGCAATGTTGCGATCGAAATAGCCTTGGCGGCCGTGGTATTGGGCATTGTAGCCGTACTCGGCGTCATCGCTCCGCCCGTGCACTGACAACACTACCGCCGCACGCTCCATTTTGACCACAATGTTAATATCATGGGTAGATCGCGGCTCGCCTTGCGCACTCGAGGCCTCCGACCCGGTAACCGTATATGCAATGCCCGCCGCGTCGAGGGCGCCAGCCAACTGCCTCGGTCATTCCTGTTGTGACATCTGTTCAGCCGGGCCAAAACAATCGCACGAATCTCATCCTCGCTTCGGTCGGAAAATCTCCGTCGAATACCCTCAATAAAGATCGCCTTGGTGAAAGCGGACAGCTCAAACGCCTTGCGCAGCCTGGCATCCGGCGACATCCGTCGCAGGGTTTCGATGTAAAACTTATGGTTGGGACGAGCCTTAAGGCTCATGCGGTTCATGATGCCCATAAGCCAACTCAAAAGCGACATTTGCAGGCCAGTTTGAAACTATACGCGGCCATACAAATATTCATGCAGGTAATGAATGGTCGTCTCCTGCTCGCTGGCGTGACGGGCATTTAAGTCGCCGATTGAAACCACGCCCAGAAGCCGGCCGTCTTCATCCACCACTGGCAGGTGCCGCACGCGGCGGTTGCGCATGATGGCGCTGGCATCTTCAAGCGATGTGCAGGGCCGGCACACAATCACGTCGGTGGTCATCACGTCGCCGACGGTGATATGGCGAGGGTCTTTTTCGTCGGCAACCACGCGCTGGAGAATATCGCGTTCGCTCACGATGCCGACGATTTGCTCGCCATCAAGCACCAGAAGCGAACCAATGCGATGATCATTCATCTTCCATGTGGCTTCGAGTACCGATGCCCCCGGCGAAACACAGTGCACGGCGTTGTGGGTTTTGTCCTCCAGGACATGAGCAAGTGTAGCCATGGCGGCAGCCTCCTTGAAAGAAACGAACATGTCTCCAGCCGCAAGAACTCACGAAATGCCTGGTGAGCGCGGCTGTTACCCAGTCACTATACACCTCTTAAAATCAAATGCAATATTGTGAATAAATTAACGATGTCGCGTGCTGAAAGCGGCATTTTCAGCTCAAAAACACGGGTGATGATTCAATCGCTACATCATGTAGATGGGGTCTACATCCACCACCAGGCTGCCGGCAAATTGCCGAAACAAGCCCTGTTGCCGCAGTCGCTGCCAAAGCTTTTGCAACGGCGCAGCCATGGGGCACATTAACAACAGCTCCTGCCGAAACACCTCGTTCAGGCGAGCCATCGGTGCTGCCTGCGGCCCCAGCAGCCGCACCACCGCATCCACGCCGCTTGCCGCCGTCTCGACCCTAGCGGCAAGCTCAGCGGCGAGTTCCTTTGCCTTGGCGTCATTCTTGTGGCTCACCACCAGCCGAATAAGGCGGCCAAACGGAGGATAATCAAACCGTTGACGATGCGGCAACTCGTCAGCGACAAAGCCGTTGTAATCGTGGCGGCAGGCATGCACAATGGCCGGTTCCTCGGGTTGCATGGTCTGCACCACCACCAGGCCTTGCTTGCCCGCCCGCCCACTGCGACCCGCCACCTGGCAAATCAGTGCGAACGTTCGCTCGGCAGCGCGAAAATCAGGCGACGTCATGGCGAGGTCCGCATTGAGCACGCCTACAAGCTCTACATTCGGAAAGTCCAGTCCTTTGGCGATCATTTGCGTACCGATGAGCATATCAAGCTGGCCCGATCCAAATCTATCCAGAACTTCCTGGTAGTCTTTGGCGCTGCGCATGGCATCTGAATCCATGCGTGCCAGCCGCAACTTTGGAAATTTACGCAGCAGTTCGGCTTCGGCTCGCTGCGTACCCTGACCCAACTGCACAATGCCGCTGCGGCAATCAGGGCAGGCGGTTGGCAGCACCTGGCTGGTAAGGCAATAATGACATTGCACCACGCTGCGCTGCCGCGGCGAATCAATCGGCGCATCGCCCACCTGGTGCACCACCATGGTGGCATCGCAATGCGGGCACATGAGTATCCAAGGGCAGCGGGCACAGGCCACATAATGTGCGTAGCCGCGGCGATTAAGCATCAAAATCACCTGCTTGCGTGCCTCGACAACCCGCTGAATATGCGCTTCAAGCACCGTGCTTAAAACATGCAGGCCGCGTCGTTTGAGCCGCTCCATTTTCATATCAACGGTGATGACCTTGGGCATTTGTAAACCCAGTGGCCGGGTGCTCAGGGCGGTCAGGCGGTAATGCGGGTTGTGATGGGCGTTATGCCAGGTTTCAAGCGAGGGCGTTGCGGAGCCAAGAATGACCGGCACGTTAAGTTGCTGCGCCCGGCGAATGGCCACATCGCGTCCATGGTAGCGCGGAGCGCTATCCTGCTTGTACGAATGATCGTGCTCTTCATCCACCACAATCAGGCCGATGTCAGCCGCGGGCGCAAACACCGCCGATCGCACCCCCACCACCACCTGCGCCCAACCGCCGGCCACCGCATGCCACTGCTGATGCCGCTGCGAACCTTTAAGGCCGCTGTGCAGAACCGCCACCCGTGCAAAGCGCCGCGTAAAGCGACCAACGGTTTGGGGCGTAAGGGCGATTTCAGGCACAAGCACAATGGCCCGGCGACCAGCCGCCACCACTTTTTCGATGGCGCGAATGTACACCTCCGTTTTGCCCGAGCCCGTCACCCCATGCAGCACCTGCACGCCAAACTTCGGGCCGGCAAGCAGCGGTTCCAGCGCGGCCATTGCGGCGGTTTGCTCGGCGGTGAGCGGCAGTGCCCCCGCATCGCCAAAGCTCGGGCTTGCGTTGCCGGGCGGCTCGGGCCAGGCGACTTTCTTCCGGCGCACCAATACGCCTTTGGCCGCGAGCCGTCGAATCACCAGGCGCGACAGCCCGCTCAATTCCGCCAGGCGCATTTCCTCAAGTTCGCCCTGGGCCAGCAGGTTGCATGCCTGGGCAAACGCATCCCGGTATTTTTTGCCGGTACGCACCTTCGAGAGGCTCTCCGCAGTGCTTAGCGGCGACAGGCTCACCAACATGCGCGAGGGCAGGCGAATGTTCTTTTTAACCGCTGCCGGCACGATGCCGCTAAGAACCAGCCCCAGCGGGCAGCAATAGTAATGACTGATCCAGCGGGCCAACTCAATTAGGTCCGCTGTCACGGGCAGCACCTCAGTAAGCACCTGAGTAATTGGCTTAAAACGCGCGGCAACCGGTTCGGCCGGCGCTGGCATAAGCGGCTCATCGTCCAAATTACCAAAAAGACTCTCATCGGTCGCCGCAGCGGGTGCTGCTGATAGCGCCGCCTGACGAGTATTTCTGGCCGCAGCAGCCACTGGAGCAACTTCCTGCAGCAGCGCCACCACCGTACCTGAAGCGGATTTGTTGCCGCGCCCCAGCGGCACTTCAACGCGACTGCCAACGCTAACTTGTCCCGCCAGTGCCGGCCCAATGCAATATGTAAGTTCACGATCAATCGCCTGGTCTACCGCCACGGCGGCATACCGGGCGACAGCGGTGAGGGGTCCAGTCGCGGTTCTATTAGCATCGCCATCCATCATCCTGTGGATTATAAGCGCTTGGCCCACGGCGGTAGAGCAGCAGAAGCATTACACGCTTTGGCGGGCCTTAATGAAATTGGCGATCACCAGCTACGCAGGTCTCTAACGCTGGACAACCCCGGCCGACTGCAACCGATTAGCCCAGTCCGACGGGCCACACTTGTAAGCCCGCATCAGCACTGCCAGTTCCTGCCGTCGTCCCCATTACGCCTGCGACCGGATTGGCTACCGTAGCTGACTGTGATCGCTTTAAGCAAAAAATAACCAGGGCGACCTGTACACATTTGGCATACAAATCGCCCCGCTGTTTCACATTGCCGTGCCGTGTGCCCGCTTACTTCATCGCGTTAAGCGAATCCAATGCTTTGCCGGCCGAGGCCTCGAAGGTGCTTAAGTCGGTCTTGAGCTTGTCAAATGTCGGCGCGGCACTCTGCACCGACGCCACACTTATGTTGCTGCCAACTGTGGTCTGCAGCGATTGAAGATCGGCAAGCACCGGTGGAACCGCTGTCGAAAGGTCCTTGCATTCGCTTTGCAAATTGCTGACCGGGCTGGCGCCACCGGCACCGCCGAGCAGGTTCTGCACGGCAGACTTGGCCGTGCCCGCTTTGGCCGCAACCGCACCTAAAACGCCGGCTCCCTTGTCGCTGATTTCGCTGGCGGTGCTTTGCACCTTACTGGCCACCGCTTTAAAGTTGGCGGCTTCGCTCGTGAGCGCCTGATATTTCGACTGCACATCGGCGGCCGTTGCACTGGTAACGTCGCTGATGGAGCTTTGCAACTTGGCGGTTTCATCTTTGGCCGAGCTGAACAGGCTGGCCGCGGTAGTGGCCATATTACCGCCAGCCGCCACAGTGCCAGCCGGGGCGCTGGCATTACCGCCAGCCGATGCAGACGAGTTTGAGCCTTTTTTTGAGCAGCCGCCCAGAGCGACAAGACCTGCCGCCAAAATGACCATGCCCGTGAGTACGCGATTTTGGAGTTTCATAAGACGTTTCCTTCTAATAAGACTACGATCACCGCACATCGCGGCGATTTCCACCAAACGATAATAGTACCACAGGTCGCCGAGGTATGTCGTCATCAATAAGGGCTACACCGACATGGATAGCCACCTCATCAAGGCTCATCCGCCTGCGGCAACCTCCGCGCATGGCCGTACCAGCACGCCGCGCTCGTGCAGGTAATCTTTTACCTGCGCCACCGACCATGTGCGAAAATGAAAAATCGAGGCCGCAAGCGCCGCATCCGCCTTGCCTGCGGTCAGCACCCGATACAAATCTTCCGGCTTGCCGGCACCGCCGCTGGCTACCACCGGAATAGTGACCCGCTCGCTTACGGCACGGGTCATTTCAATGTCGTAGCCTTCAAGCGTGCCATCGGAGTTCATGACATTAAGCACAATTTCGCCGGCGCCGAGTTTTTCGGCTTCGCATACCCAAGCCAAAACATCCTTATGCGTGTTTACCCGGCCGCCATTGATAAACACTTCCCACACTTCGCGGCCGTCGGGCTGCGTCACCCGGTTGGCATCCACCCCCAGCACGGTTGCACAGCGTCCGAAGCGCCGCGAGATATCAGCCAGAAGCTGTGGATTTTTAACCGCAGCGGAATTGAGGCTCACCTTTTCCGCCCCGGCCTGAATAAGTCGCATGGCGTCATCAAGTTCGCGTATACCCCCGCCAACGGTAATAGGCATAAACACGCTCTCGGCCACGCGGCGGACAACATCGGTCATAATGCCCCGGCCTTCGTGGCTGGCGGTAATATCGTAAAATACCAGTTCGTCAGCCCCGCCGGCATCATAAAACAGTGCCTGCTCCACCGGGTCGCCGGCATCCACATGATCAAAAAACTTTACGCCTTTAACCACGCGGCCGGCATCAACGTCAAGACACGGAATGATTCGTTTGGTCAGCATTTGCGGTATTATAAGGCAATATGAACGCGGGTTCATCCGAGCGATTCAGGCGCCTGGCGGGTTAAGGGCCAGCATCGCAATGGGCCAACATCGGTGGTCAACAAGGTTAAGCTATGGAAAATACCATGATTCGTCGCGCCAGAATAACCGATGTGCCCCCTATCGCAGCGCTTATTACCCAGCACGCCCGTCATGGCAAAATGCTGTTTCGCTCCCATGCCGAACTTTTCGAAACGCTTCGCGATTTTGTTGTTTGTGAAGTCGCGCCCCCCCATGCTGCGGCCCCGCAAGTGGTAGGCGTTTGCGCTTTGGAAATTGTCTGGTCAGACCTTGCCGAGGTAAAGAGCCTCGCGGTAGACCCCGGCTTTCAGCGGCAAGGCATCGGCCGCAAACTTGTGGAAGCAGTGGTGGCCGAAGCCCGGGAACTACAAATTCAGAGGGTATTTTCGCTTACCTATGAGCAGGCCTTTTTTGAAAAGCTGGGCTTTGCCATCGTCGAGAAATCCGCCCTTCCGCTTAAAGTATGGAGCGACTGCGTCAAATGTCCCAAGCGCGATGGCTGCGATGAAATTGCCATGGTCCGCACGCTGCTCGCCAAGCCCACACTGGAAGAACCCGCAGCCGACAGCCTTGAAACCTTGCGCTACGAAGTGCCCACGCCCTTGGTCAGGCTGAAAGTCGTCGAGCAAATCCGCAACCCGTGAACCTGCCGCGCCCAAAAACAATGCAACCCATGTTGCCCGGCCACCCAATTTATTGCAGCTTCACGCTTCCCGACGCTGGGCCTGTGACCGGTTCTGCCAAATGCCAAGGACGGGAAAATATTCAGGAAACGGTATCAGGACCTTGGGCGTAATAGCACCACTTTGTGGCCGCTGTGGCAAAAAACCGTCGTCTATCTGGCTCATGCCCGGCCTACAATGCCCCCGGTGACAAAGTGTTT
>JABEVB010000118.1 GCA_013044165.1 Phycisphaerales bacterium | reverse complement strand
GGCGCTGGCGCTGGTGGCGCTTGGCAAAGTGTAAGCTTCCGTGGCGCAGTTGAGAACCTTTTGCACTTGACAATGGAATTGTATTAAGGGATGATAGTACACTATGAATAAAGACATTGAACAAACGTTACGCAAAGCGATTGCCGATAGCGGCCTGTCTTATTATCGCCTGGCCAAAGATTCGGGCGTTGATCTTCGATCTATTGGCCGGTTTATGGCCGAGTCCCAAACCCTGCGGCTGAATATTGCAGCCAAGATATGCAGGCGGCTGGGGTTGGAGTTGCTAACACCGAAAGGATCAGAGCATGGCAAGCGTATTTCCTGAAGCGGGCGGGCGTTGGCGCATTCAATATTACGATTCCAACGGCAATCATAAGGGCGTGCGGATCGGCCAGATGACCAAGCGGCAGGCGGAGCGATTCCTTACCTTATTTGATGCTCTGCTTGGGGCTGTTGCATCGGGCGTTACGCCTGATATGGAGGTGAGCGACTGGCTTGGGCGGCTGGATGACCGCATCTATGGCCGACTGGCCAAAGCCGGTTTGGTTAAAGAGCGACCTAAGGGCACCTCGATAAGCGACTTCCTCGATAAACTGTTTTCGCAGTTGGCGGTTAAGCCAGCGACCGCTGTAGCGTATGGTCACTGCCGCCGTAACATGAATGATTACTTTGGCGAACATAAAGCCCTGCGGGATATTACAGAAACCGAAGCCGACGGATTTAAGGCGTGGCTCAAAGATAAGCAAAATCTATCAGACGCCACCACGGCGCGGCGGATTGTCTGCGCCCGCCAGTTTTTTAAGACGGCCTGCCGCTGGGGCCTGATTAACAACAACGTGTTTGTTGGTGTTAAGGGCGGCAGCCAAAGCAACGAGGATCGTAAGCATTTTGTCCCGATGGATGTTGTAGAAAAGCTACTGGATGCTTGCCCCGATGCTGAATGGCGTTTGATAATTGCCCTTAGTCGTTACGCGGGTATCCGAGTACCAAGCGAACTCTTACCCTTAAAATGGGCTGACGTTGATTGGACTGCTGGAACAATCCGCATCACAAGCCCCAAGACTGCGCATCACAAGGGCCGCGGCGCTCGAACGATACCATTGTTCAAAGAGTTGCACCCCTACCTGAAGGAAGCATTCGACCCATCAGAGACTTATGTTATCAGTCGGTACAGAGACGTGCGGCAGAACTTGCGTACTCAATTTATGCGGATCATTGAACGGGCGGGCGTGGAGGTTTGGCCTAAGCCTTTTCACAATATGCGGGCAAGCCGCGAGTCTGAATTGATGAAGCAGTATGACCTGGCCACCGCTTGTAAATGGATCGGGAATAGCCCAGCGGTTGCAGCCGAGCATTACGCCGTTGAGACCAACAAGGACGCCGACTTTGAACGTGCTACGGGTATGGAAAAAAAAAGCGGTGTTAAATCCGGTGTTATCAGCGCATTTCAGGGAGTTGCAGGGAATACGCCAGAGACTGGCGAAAAGCCAAAAACCCCTGAAAACAAAGGGTTTGATAGCGCCTGCAATTCGGTGAAACACCCTGCAAATACCAACCGATGGGCGCGGCAGGATTCGAACCTGCGTAGGCATAAGCCAGCGGATTTACAGTCCGCCCCTTTTGGCCGCTCAGGCACACGCCCGGAATTCAAGGCTCGGTAGTATACACTTAAGTTGCCGAGGCGACAATTTTAAGAGATTATATTGCCGCACGGCCCCAATCCACGTAGGGAACGTCAAGTTAAGCTCATTGAATCATTTACCAGGCACCGCCAGTTCGGAAGGAGTTGGTCGGGACAGCGGCCGCTCACATAAACAAAATGCGATGATGTGGGCGACAAGGGCTCGCGACCCCAAAAAGCTACTCATCGGCGCCAGCAGGCTGATGCAACTCATATAGATTTGCGCAACAAACGCCATCGAAAAAATAAGATGATTTTCGTTGCTAAGTCCATGGCGGACTTATACAATCCTGCCAGTTCTAGGCATGCTGACTGCTTGGCGCAGCGGCGCAAACATGAGCGAACCCAGGCTCGGCATGCTCTGTGACGCCGTTGGCGGTCGAACCTGTGTCTTGTTCGCAGAGCAGATGAGCGAGCAACCAAAACGTCTCCGTACGGACGTTGTAACGTACTTTTTTGAGGTTCTTATGCTGACATTGCCTTTCCTGCTGGCGACGACACCTGCGGCCAAACCACTGGTCTCTGCGTCGCCGGTGGACTTTTTGGTTATCGCCATCTACTTTATTTTTGTAATTGGCATTGGTTTGTACCTTAAAAAGTACACAAAAACCGGCGACGACTTTTTTATGGCCGGCCGAGAGATGACCGCTTGGATTGCCGGCTTGGCGTTTCTCTCTGCCAACCTTGGCGCACTGGAACTGCTCGGTTGGGCCGGCTCGGCCTATCAATACGGCATTTTGGCCGTGCACTGGTATTGGATCGGCGCCATCCCCGCCATGCTGCTGTTGGGGCTGGTGATGATGCCATTTTATTATGCATCAAAGACGCACTCTGTGCCGGGCTATTTGCGATTGCGCTACGGACCGGGCACGAGTGGACTCTCTGCTATTTGTTTTGCCCTGATGACCATTCTAATGAGCGGCGTAAATATTTTTGCGATGGCGGCGGTGATGCAGGTTGTGCTGGGCTGGCCACTTCAGTTTAGCATATGGGTCTCCTCTATCACCATGGGCGTTTACGTGGTACTTGCGGGCTTGCTTTCCGCAATATTTAATGAGGTGCTGCAATTTGTACTTATCTGGCTCGGAGCGCTGCTCGTCCCTATTTTAGGCATGATTCAGGCCGGCGGATGGTCAGGTCTTAAACGCGACATTGCCAAAAATCTGACTCACTTTGGCATTGGCAATCCAGCTGTGGTTGCAGCCAACCTCAAGGCCGCCGGCATCGAACACCCGGGCACACTGCTCAAAAATTCCGCTATTTTTGGAACTTCGCATCCATCCACTTATACGCACGCGTGGAGCACCTTGGGTCATTTCAGCGCTAACCCAATGGGAATTAACTGGATCGGCATTGTATTTGGTCTGGGCGCAGTCATTTCGACGGGATATTGGACTACCGACTTTTTGGTGGTTCAGCGTGTCATGTCTGCGAAAGATCTGCGTTCAGCCAAAATGGCCCCCATTATTGGCGCAGCTTTTAAAATGTTTGTTCCCATTATTGTCATTCTTCCTGGCCTGCTTGGTTTGGGGTTGCTCAAAACGCAACTCTTTCCACAGCCAATTGTTGACGCAGCGGCCAAACACGGACATACGTTATACAGTTACAATGATGTTCTGCCGATCATGCTCGCCAAATACTGCGGACCGGGTCTCTTGGGCTTGGGCATCACGGCGCTGATCGCGGGATTTATGTCGGGTATGGCTGGCAATGTTACCGCGTTTGCCACCGTTTGGACGCACGACATTTACAAACCAATGATGAACCCGAAGGCGTCCGACCAGCACCTGTTGGCCATGGGCCGCTGGAGCTCGGCCATAGGAATTTTGGTGAGCGTGGCAACGGCCTACCTCGTCATGAAATCAAACAGCATTATGGACTATGTACAGGCGCTGTTCAGCTTCTTTATTGCGCCCCTGTTTGGCACGGTAATTTTGGGTATGCTGTGGAAGCGCACCACCAAGCACGGTGGGTTCTGGGGATTGCTGGCGGGTACTGTAGCGTCCATTGGCATGTGGTTTTGGGTGCTCAAAAAGCCCGATGCGCTTAGGTATATCGCTCTTTCCTCGCACGCACAGCCCATGGCCGCCGATATGTTTAGAGCACTTTGGAGCTTTATTATCGTTGTGCTGGTGACAGTCGTCGCAAGCCTTGCGACACAGCCTAAGCCGAAGGAAGAACTTGCCGGGCTGGTGATGGGCTGCACAAATATGCCGCCCGAGGGGGAATACCCACTTGTTCACCGACCCATATTCTGGGCGGCGGTTATTTCGGTGGTGTTTATCGCTTTGAATTTATATTTCTGGTAAGCAAAGGGTGAAATATGGCCAAGCATGCGAATTCAATCTGGCTTCTTATCGGGCTGCAATTACTCATTTATGGTGTCATAATAGAGGGTGTTGGCTTATGGGAACTGGTAAGGCCACCCGCTCACAAGACTGCGCTGGCCTCGCTTCATCCGGCCATATGGTGGGGAGCCTTGCTTCTGGCCATGGGACTCTTTTACACTATCCGGTTTCGCCCATCCAAGTCATTAAAAGATTGATCCCTCAAGGCGGAGATCTGACATAAATTCGCGCGGGTAAGTCTCAATGTTGATGATGGTCGCCTCCGACTTTGACCGAATATCAATCGCCTCGCTTTACGATAAAGGCATACCGCAATCGCCGCATAGGAGAGCTTATGCCGCCATCACTCTCCCAACGCTTGCGAAAAGTTAATCGCCCTGAATGCTTCACCAAGCAAGCGTTTATAAAGTTACTGCGAAACATTGAGTCACCCGCAAAGTCATGCAAAGCTTACTTTGAAAGCGAACGCATATTCACCCGGTTTATGTTTGGGGGCTGCGATGGTCAGCGACTGCGGCGTTTGCTTCCATGAAAGCTTCTCTTGGCAGCCCAGCAACTCAACAGCCAAAACTTTGCCCGGTTTTGTGTCGGCTGCCAAGCCTAACGAGCGAATAATAAAATCCTTATCCTGCCAGCCCAAACAAATCGCATAGACAACCGTACCGGTCTTGTTGCGTGTAAACCGGATGGTGCCTGGGCCGAGATTTTTTGTTGACTTGTAGCCGTTGTACGCGCCAGTGGTGCCATGCGGGTTATTGGATGTGTCGGCTGCCGTCTGCAACATGCCCTCGCCAAAGACCTTCCATGGCCGGGTTGCATATATGGCCTGTCCGTTGATGGCAAACCAATCGGCGAGTTCGTGCAGAATCAGCTTCTCTTTGCTGTCAATCGTACCGTCAGGCCTGCCGGGAATATTAAGAATAAACGTTCCATTCTTACTTACGGCATCAATCATCCAGTGAATGATTTGCCGCGGCTTTAGATATCCGCCATATTTACCGGGATGATTGTAAAGAGCGCGTTGGTAGTGCCACTGACCAATGCAGGTCTCCGACTGCCACGGATATTGCATAATGCTGTCTGTGACGCCCCGCTCTAAATCGGCAACCACCGCTTTGGTAAGGTCAAATGGGACGTATTTGACATTGATGACAGCCTCCATTTGGCCGCGAACTTTCAAGTTGCGATTGTAAAAGTACGCCCCGATGTTCATGCCGGCCCAGCCAAGCGGTAGCATGTCGTTATCAAAATACAAAATGTCCGGATCGTGTTGATCTATAAGGTCGCGGGTGCGATCGTAAAAGTTCTTACTGAAGGTGAAGTCAGGGAGCGCATTGAAAGGGTGTTTTGGCCCGTAAAGCTGCTGTGGGTCGAGACCTTCCCACCAGGTGTTTTTTCCATCTTCTTTGGTCAAACAGGCATCATAGGGAACGCCGGCAAGTGGACCGGTCGCATCCGCGCCATGTGACACCTGATACCACCACCAATTGCGAGCCTGATGCACGCTCACCCCCACTCGCAGGCCATGTGCTCGCGCAACTTTGGCCCAAGTGCCAATAACATCCCGATGCGGGCCTACTCGCTGTGCGTTCCATTGGTGATGCCGCGAGTTCCAAGTGTCAAAGCCGTCATGAAAATTGGCCAGTATCATGAAAATTTTGGCACCAGCCTTTACATACAAGTTCATGAGTTCTTCCGGCTGCCAATTCAAGAGCGTCCACTGGGCGCAAAGGTCTTTAAAACCAAATTTGGATGGATGCCCGAAATGTTTGCACTGGTAATTGTACTCCGGCCGTCCTTGTATATACATCTGACGCGCATACCAGTCGCCATCCTCCGCCACACACGATGGACTCCAATGATTCCAGATGCCGAACTTGGCATCACGGTACCATTCGGGACAGTCGTACTGCAGCATGGATGTATAGCTTGGCTTATAAGGACCTTCACCATGAAGCCCTTTTAACGGACCAATCATGGGCACATCATTCCACGCGCCGCCGCGAACGGGAACAGCCGGCGTGATCGGGTTTCGCCAGTCAGCGGGATGCCAAGTCATTTCATCCAATTTTTCCGCGACGATCGAGTTATCCTTGATTGCATAATACTTCCGCTGCAACTCGGGAATGGCACAAAAATCCGCATAGGTACCATCAGGCTGGTTATAGCCTGATGCAATTGTGCTGGTCCCGGTGGCCAACAGCGTCTTATCCGCTTTAGTTGTCGTTGCGGTTACTGCCGCTGTCGCAGCCCCAGCCAGAAGTTTGCAGAATTCACGTCTTCGCATGGAACAATTCTCCTGTTGTAGAGCTTTTTCGGCACATCTACTAACTTAAACGCCTTTTAGCACCAATTCGAACATACATTATCTTAGCGTTGCTATGCAGCTACTCCAATCACTTTGTGTAATCTTACACGTCTTTTATTACTCCCGTTCATCATGATGCGAAACTGACTTTAAACGCAAACGCGTACTCGCCCGGCTTATGTTTGGGCGTGGCAATGGCCAGCGACTGAGCCGTCTGCCGCCAAGAGAGCCTTTCCTGGCTTCCGAGCAGTTCCACCGAAAGAACTTTGCCTGGTTTGGTATCGGCTACAAGACCAAAGGACTCAACGACAAACTCCTTTGGATGCCAGCCCAGAAAAATCGCGTACACCACAGTGCCAGCCTTGTTGCGGGTGAAGCGAATATCATGGGCGTCGTACTGTTTTATGTTTTCGTAGCCGTTGTCACGCCCTTTGATGATCTTCAGATGCCCCTCGCCAAATACCTTCCAAGGTCGGGTTGCATAGATGGCTTCACCGTTAATTGCGAACCACATGGCCAGCTGCTTCAGCACAGCCTTTTCTTTGCTGTCAATGGTGCCATCAGGCTTGCCTGGAATGTCCAGAATAAACGTGCCGTTTTTGCTTACCACATCAATCATCCAGCGAATGATGTCCTGCGGATGGCGATAGGCTCCATACTCGCCAGGGTGGTTGTAGAGGGCTCGCTGATAATGCCAGTCGCCAATGCAGGTTTCCGACTGCCATGGGTGACGCAATATGCGATCAGTAACGCCGGATTCAATATCATAAACAAAGGCTTTTCGCAGATGGCTTGGCACATTGCCAGTGGTGATGACACCCCGCATTGTTCCACCATTGGCTTTCAGACTGTTGTTATAAAAGTAGGCGCCTAAGTTCATGCCTGCCCACCCCAGTGGAAGTAAGGCATTGTCGAAATACAGCAGTTCCGGATTGTGTTGATCTATCAAATCGCGAGTGCGATCATAGAAATTCTTGACGTAGCTGAAATCAGGAAGCGCATTGTGTGGATGCTTGGCTCCGTAGAGCTGCTGCGGATCGTAGCCGTCCCACCAGGTACCTCTGCCATCCGCCTTGGTAAGGTGGCCGTCATAGGGTATCCCGGCAAGTAGTCCCGTTTTATCCGAGCCGTGCGCGGTTTGGAACCACCACCAATTGCGACCTTGATGGACGGTAACACCAAAAGGCAGGCTGCGAGCTCGCGCTGCCTTGGCCCACTCGCCAATAACGTCACGACGTGGCCCTATGTTGAATGCATTCCACTCGTGATGTCTCGAATGCCAGGTGTCAAACCCGTCGTGGTGGTTTGCCAGCGCAAGGAATAACTTGGCACCAGCCGCGACATACAGGTCCATAAGTTCTTCTGGCTGCCAGTTCAGCAGCGTCCATTGAGCACACAGGTCCTTGTACCCAAATTTGCAAGGATGCCCATAATGCTTGCACTGAAAGTTGTACTGAGCGGAATGTTGTGTGTACATGTTGCGGGCGTACCAGTCTCCATCCTCGGGTACGCACTGTGGACTCCAGTGGTTCCAGATGCCGAATTTTGCGTCACGGTACCATTCTGGACATTCATACTGTAAAAGGGAGTCATACGTTGGCTTGTAAGGACCTTTACCATACAGGTTTGGAATGGGGCTATTGTTAGGAACGCCATCCCTTGATCCGCCCGGTACCGGTAGCAGAGGCGGGCGGCCCCAACCAGTTGGACGCCACGTGTGCTCATTGAGCTTTTCAGCAACGATGTCGTTACCTTTAACCGCGTAAAAAACGCGGTTAAATTCGGGGATACCGCAGAAGTCAGCATAGCTTTCATCCGGTTTGTTGAAGCCGGAGGCTATGAAGCCGAACGCATTGGCCGCTTGCGCAGCCTCAGACTTAATTGTCGTTGCTGTTACCGCCGCTGTTGCGGCCTTGGCCAGAATCTTACAGAACTCGCGCCGCCGCATCAAATTCCTTAAGCTAACACGCCAAACCACCCAAACATTAATTTAAGTTCAATATTTATTGGTGTCAACCCTGTGGAGGCAGGTCAGCGGGTTATAGCCATACCTCTAGCACTACGGTGAAGGGCTTTGCAGAGTATATGACGCATCGAGCCTGCATCACTTTTCTGACAGTCAATATAAATGCTTGATGTCAAAAAGTCATATTCATCAAAATGTGAGGCAGGTTAGGGCTGGATTTGGGACAGTGGATCGGGCCGCACATTTTTTTCGTCCACGGCATTTGCCGCAATTTACCACTTAGCACCCAGCAAAGCTTTGACAGCATTTCACCGGCCACGTATAGTCACCTAATAACACTCGGGTAGTATCTGGAGAAGTTGACAATGCAAAAAATTATCATCCCCAAAAAGACTGGAAAGCAAGGTATTGGTGCCGGCGTTTGGAATCTCGGTTCCGGACGCGACCCTTTTGGTGGTCCAACACGACCGGAAATTCCCGTACTCGATCGGCTGCCGCTGCTGGCCGAGGCAGGCATCACCTACATCGAGGCCCATGACGTTGAGATACCGCGGCATCAGGTTGATGAAGCCAAAAGGCTTATGAAGAAATATGGCCTTAAGATGGGCATGTACACGCCGTCCTTCTTTGCTGATGCCATCTTCAAGGATGGCGCCATGACCAGTAATGACCCGACGGTTCGTCGGCAGGCTCTTAAAAATGCCCTCGAGGCCGTAGATGCGACGGTCGCTCTAGGGGCCGAGGTTATGGTATTTTGGAATGGTCGAGAAGGGTTTGATTTTGTCCTCGGAAAGAACGGTCAGGATTCATTCCGCAGAATGCTCGACGGTTTTAATGCGGTGGGCGAGTATGCCCGCAAGCAATATGGCAAGTCGTCACCGCGTTTTGCACTTGAGCCAAAACCGAATGAGCCTCGCGCTAATATGTATTTGAGCAATGTTGGGGAGGCACTTTATCTTATCAGCCGTCTGGAGCCATCCATACAACCGCTGTTCGGCATCAATCCAGAAACCGCGCACAGCCGCATGGCCGGCTTGGATTACATCTGGGAAGTCGAACTGTGTTTGGAAGCGGGCAAACTGTTTCACATCCATCTTAACTCTCAAGACACCACTCGATACGACCAGGACCTGCCTTTTGGCTATACGGAGCCGCTTAAAGATCTCGCTCTTTGCGTGGTTCTGCAAGATGCGAAATGGGACGGGATCCTAGCCTTTGACGTTAAAGCACCAAGAACTGACCGCCCGGAGGATATTACCGACATCCTCAATGTAAGCGCGGCAAACCTTCAGCGTCTCTGGAACAAAGCTCTTAAGGTTGATCGAAAAAAGATCGGCCAGTTCCGTTCGCGTCAACAATATACCGCACTGGCGGGCTATTTGGCGACGTGCCTCTACTGATAGTTGCTTGGGTGGTGCCCGGCACCTTAGCCCCTTGCGGAGAAACATGATGCCACGCCTTAATCGTTATGTTGTTCTATTGACCTTGATAGCCACTTTAGGGGGGCTATTATTCGGTTACGATACGGCAGTTATCTCGGGGGCCGTCGGTAGTCTTAAGGCTTACTTTATTACCCCCCGGCATCTTAGCCCGAATGAGGCAAGCTCGCTTCTTGGCTTTGTAGTTTCAAGCGCTCTCATTGGCTGTATTATTGGGGGCTTGCTCGGTGGCTGGATAAGCACCCACATTGGCCGCAAACGCGGCTTGATCATTGCAGCGGTACTTTTTCTTGTATCTGCGTTGGGAGCCGCCGCCCCCGAGTTTTTGTTCGCACCTATAGGACACGGCGGCCCCGCGTACATTTGGAATTTTGTTGCTTACCGCATCCTCGGAGGCATCGGTGTTGGGCTGGCATCCATGTTGGCACCTATGTACATTGCAGAAATCGCTCCCGCTCGTGTTCGCGGAAATCTTGTGGCGTGGAACCAACTCGCCATCATTTTCGGCATGTTGGTGATTTATTTCGTCAACTACGGCATTGCACGGGCTGGCAATAGCGATGCATGGCTGCACAGCATTGGCTGGCGCTACATGTTTTTATCCGGTGCGGTCCCTGCGGCGGCATTCCTGTTGCTGTTATTGATGGTGCCCGAAACTCCCCGTTATCTCATGCTCAAAGGGCGTGAAGACCAAGCCCGTAATGTGCTTGGCAAGCTTGTAACGGCTGAAGAAAGTGAACGTGAGATCATCGAAATTCGCAATTCCCTCTCAGCCCATCATTCTGGCAAGCTATTCTCATTTGGGGCCTTGGTGATTTTCATCGGCATTATGCTTTCGGTGTTCCAGCAAATTATTGGCATAAATGTTGTTTTGTACTACGCCCCTACTATTTTCAAGGGGATGCATCTAACAACCGATGCGTCACTTCTGCAAACTATTATCGTCGGCGCCGTCAACCTGCTTTTCACAATAGTCGCTGTGCTTACCGTGGACCGATTGGGTCGCAAGCCCTTGCAAATCATAGGTGCGATTGTCATGGCTGCAAGCATGATCGCTTTGGGAGCCAACTTTATGCTACATGGCAATGGCCTTGTGGCACTTCTAAGCATGTTGCTTTATATAGCCGGCTTTGCCATCTCTTGGGGGCCTGTCACATGGGTTTTATTGAGTGAAATATTTCCCAATCAAATTCGCGGTAAAGCCATGGCGATTGCGGTTGCAGCGCAGTGGATTGCCAACTATTTGGTTAGCTGGACATTTCCTATCCTTAACGACAATCAATTTCTCGTTAAACATTTTCATCATGGATTTGCATACTGGATTTATGGGGTGATGAGCATTTTGGCCGCCATGTTCGTCTGGAAATTTGTGCCTGAAACCAAAAATCGCACCCTCGAACAGATGGAGCATCTCTGGCTTAAACAATAGCCGAGGACATCTCACTTAGCTTTTTCGTAAGCATACACAGACTGTGCATCATAGCGTACTGCTGTGGCCTTAAAGGACGGTGTTAATTCATTTGCGGCAGATCGCAATTGCAGACGTTTTCACCGAGCAAGAGAACCTCCCGGATAGTCAACGGAAACGCATCGGGTTCGCAGCCGACGTATTCGCGCAAATGGTGTGATTTCATGCGGCTTGGCTGTACGCTCGCTCATAATATGCCGTACAGGTATGCCGCGGGCAACTTCCGCATCGGCGATCATTCGGCGATGACAGCGCCACCAGAGGGCTTCCGAGCACATGATGCAAGCCCGATGCAATCGGCGGCGGCGATTCAACTCGGCCAAAGCTTGTGAAAACTCTTGGCTCTGCATGTAATCGGCATAACCTCGAAAGCTCGCGTTTCGCCAGCCGGTATTGGCCGAGCCTTTTTTAGTGTGCCGTAACCCGCCGAGTTCCTTGATGTGTTTGTACTCAATGCCCACGCGCCGCAGGGCTGTCGCCATATGATCCTTATTAAATTGCGGAAATGCCCGCGACCTCGGAACCGTGCGAACATCTATCAATTCAGCAATTTTCCATGCAAGCAGCAGGTCTGTAAACTCTCGCCATGAGCGGGTGGAATGACCAATGGTATATAATATGCGTTGGCTCATTCGGCCACTCTTTCACGCGACATCCGCGTGGTCCCAGACGCTTGCACCGGAGGCTGAGGGATATTGGCAAACGCCTTGCTGAAAAGTCCCGGCTTCCCCGACACTCAAAAGCCCAGTTAAAATTTAACTGCCACACCCGCAAACAAGCGTTGCGACACCAAATTCTGCGAGCCTAAATCAATCTGATAATTCACAAACGCATTAACGCTTTGGTTTATCGTCGCCTGCAGCGATCCACCAAAGATGCCGGTGTCCTTAGATGGCGGTTCCGTGGTAATGGTAAAGCTCTGGCCCGGCCCAGCCCCCTGCAAACTCGAGGTAATGCCTTGCGGCCCGTTTAAAAACTCGTGACGCCACCCTACCAGAAGCCCCGGCTGTAGTGCAAAACTCTGTGAGAGTTGAAGTGTGTAAAGAACTTGCAAACTAATGGTGCTGCGGAGAGAGTTGGCCTCCATGGATCCGACATTAAGGCTTGCTGCTCCCGCACCACTTTCCGCATAGGAATTAAAATTGCTATAGGTGTAGGCTAGAGACGCCATCGGAATCAATGTCCAGGGACCAATCCAGTTAAACGCGTTGTTATCCGCGCTGAACTGCCGCCCGGCATCCATTGACAAGTCACCTTGATTGCCAGTGTCCGTGCCGCTAGCCGTTTGTGAGATGCCTCCTACGCTCAAGTTTCTGTGCTCAGAGTAGCTGTTGTAGCTGTAAGCGGCCAAAGCGTCAGTGAACCAGCCATCAGGCGTATGGAAGTTGGCATAAACTCCTGGCGTATAGGAATCCATCGAGCCTTTGCTGCCAAAGCTATCCAGGCGAATGTCATTGTGGGCATAAGCAAAGAGGGCCCCGACGGACGTTGTTGATGAAACGGCATAGTCGCCACCAAGCGTTAAGCCTTCCGCCGTCACTTTTGGATTACTTATGCTGTCAGCGCTGGAGTAGTTTTCTAATTGCAAGGCACCCGTCAAGAAGGCGCTCCAGTTTGCGGCCGCAGCCTGTGGTTGCTGCGCCATGGGAATTTGTGTTCCATTGGGCAGCGTCAACGGCAAGGCATCGAGTGAGAGTATCTGCGATTGCTGATCAAGCATTTGTGACAGGGCCATCTGCGAAGAATCCAGCACGCCCGGGGTGTTAAGCGCGAAAATGGACTGACTCCAGCCGCTGGCTCCATCATCTAAGGCTTGGGCATGCTGATTAAATGTTTCATCAAGTCCAATGCTGTTTTGTAGAGCAACCTGCGGAAAAACCTGCAGCACAAGACCCGAAAGCTGATCCAGCGCCGTAGGAACCTGCGACGAATAAAGGCTATCTATCTGATTTATTAGAGCCTGATACTCGGCTGAGGGCGTACCGCCGGCGAAGCCGTCTGTAAGGTCTAAATAGCGAGCAAACGCCTGTTGATTGCCCGTCAAGGCATAGGGAACCAGCGATGGCTGCGACAGGTACAATTCAAGGTTTATGCCGTTGCCCGTGTCCATTACATTGGCAAAAGTGTTGATGGGGTGGTTGCCTAGATTGACACTCGTAAAATTACCGACCGATCCACCGGTAGCGGTAAGAACGGCAAAGTTTTGCGTGGGCGTAGCAAGTGTATAACCATTTTGGAAGGTTACGTTCAGCGTACCATTAACGTTGGCCCCGCCCGTAACTGAGTACTGGTCAAATTGCCCCGGATTCACGCCAGAAATGCGAACACCCAGTGCCCCGATAGCGTTTTGTATGTATGCGCCATTTATGTTCGCTTGATACGTCGGTGAGCTTATGGCCAGCGATCCCGAGTTTACCACCAAGCCTCCGCCCAATGCATTAAGCGATCCGGCTACCAGTGATGCTCCTGAATTAATGACTACGCCGCCGGTGAAAGTGTTGTCGGCTCCAAGAACCTGAGTTCCGGTTCCGTCAATTGTGAGTTGGCTTCCGGCCCCGGAAATGTTGCCGGTGAAGGTTGAAAGTGAGCCAGTTGGCACATTAATAGCCAAACTCCCACCGCCCAGACTAACCTGCCCGCCTCCCGCCAAGCCCGTTATTGTTTGACTTACGCCATTGGAAATAAACTGTGCACCGCTGTTGACGGTTAGCGTGCCGGGGCCAAGCGTACCTCCGGAGCTGGTTTCAAGCGTGCCATCTGCAACAGTGGTTCCACCAGTGTATGTATTAGCGGCCGATAAATTAAGAGTTCCGCCGCCGGAAGCGATCAGCGATCCACCGCCCGAAATCACTCCCGCCATTGTACCAATCGTCCCGGATGCAACTTCTATGGTTCCAGTCCCTGCACCTGACACAGTAACCGTATTTGTAATGGTAACCGTGCCGGGCAGAGCAAGCGTACCTCCGGCGAAGGTTAGGGCACCGGAGCCGAGCGCTGCCGAGCTCACGATAGACAAAACTCCGCCGTTAATGAATGTGCCACCTGTATAAGAGTTTGTGCCTCCCAAGGTAAAGTTGCCTGGTCCATCCAGCGTGACAGAACCATTGCCGCTAATACTGCCGTTAAAGCTGCTCGACACTGCCAGAGCCGGGTCAAGAATGATGTTGCTACCCGTGAGCGTTATAGTGCCACTACCCGAGAGTGTTTGAATCGTTTGGGTTGCATTGGTAAGCGTCAAGGCTCCATTCACCGGAAAGGCGCTCGTCTGAAATGTCAGGGGAGACGAATAGCTGGCGGCCCCGGTGGTTTCGAGGGTTGTGCTTGAGCCAGTGCCGTTGACTTTGAGGCTGTTACCGGCGGATATGTATGTGGAATCGGCCAAGAGTCCCACCACGCCCACCACCCCACTATAGGAAGCGTTGCCAGCGTAAGTCCCGGGCGCAACACTAACATTCAGGCTTCCCGGGCCAACGTTCCACTGATGTAAATACACCTCAACGCGACCACCGCCGCCGCCACCGCCAGCATAGCCTGGAAACGAACCGGCATCGCCACCATCGGCCGAAATATTCCCGCCTGCTCCAATACCTGAAGACGCTCCAAGCGATGCAATCAGCACCCCGCCACCAGCACCGCCGCCGCCGCCGTAATAGCCATCGCCGCCTTGCCCGCCGTTTACTACTACTGCGCCATTCAGCAGGACAGCGCCGCCGGCAATAAGGCCAAGGGCACCACCACCAGCACCACCGCCTCCGCCAGCAAAACCAACTTTGCCGCTGCCGCCTCCAGCCCCACTGCCGCCTTGCAGATATTTTGTCAAATCTCCATTGGCCGGCCCACCTGGCACCGGCGTAGTTGCTGCGCCAGCATTGGGAAATACAAAGCCCGTGCCACCGGATCCACCAAATCCACCGCCACCACCGCTGCCTTCCGCCGGACCGCCCGTACCGCCGCCAGCACCGGAACCATTTGCCGCCAAACCGTAGTACGAGGCCGCGCTTCCGCCAACGCCTCCATTAAAACCCCCGCCAGCCGCCACCCCGCCCTGGCCAGGGGCACTGCCCTGCACAATTGGAGCGCTACCACCGTCGCCTCCATTTAGGCTTATATTTGCGGACGAATTGATGTCGCCGGTCGAGTAAAGCACCAGTGGATTACTCCCGGTGACATTCAGGGTTGCGCCGGCACTGAGCACCAAGCTGCCATTAAATCCGAAAGCCGCCACCTTCGAACCATTTGTCTGGCCTAAATATGCCCCTGTGTATGTAGTGCCGCCCACCGTCAGTGTCGGAGAATTGATTGCCGATGTGTTGATACTCGCCGTCACCGTGCCAGCCAGCAAACCTGGGGTAATAAGCGTTAGACTCCCAACCTGATTGGTTAATGTTGATATAGAAGATGGCTCCAGCGTTGTTTGTGCGGTAACTGGCACCGCTGCGCAGCCCAAAAGCACGGCGATTGCGATAGCCTTGTGTGACAAATGCTTCCGCTGGCGATTTGACCTGTCAGCCGACCTCGTGAATCCATTGCGACTGCGCATCTTTGTACTCCGTTAAAACCGACCATCTAAAACCAGCGTACAACAAAACTACAGTGTTCTAAGCAACTTATGGGCTAAATGAACGTCGCCCGAACGCCTTCAGCCGCTGTTTGAGTCATTAAGTCTGCAAAGCCTTCTCGGCATTGCGATTTAGAAGGCTTCCTACGGCACGAAGTCTACCCGCATTGTGGCAAAAGTGTCAATTTAAAAAATGTTATGAATGCGCCGGGATGTGTCGTCGCAGGAAAATTGCCTTGGTTCATTAAGCAACTTGTTGTCCTCCCACGACCAAATCTTCGCGCTATAACCCCAGCCCACCTGTCAGTATCGCCTTGCGAATACGACTTTCTCTCAATGGACTTCTAAATATGGCAATAAACCTCGCTTCGTTACGTTAAGAGCAATTATACAGCCGGCTAAAGCGGCTTCGGGCCAAACGCTGGGGCCAAAGCCTAAAATAGTGTCATGTGTACAAAGCTGGCGTCCGCCCACCAGCCACTTTATAGAGGCGAACAAATGACGATTGATTACCATCGCGTCAAACAAAGCTGCCAAAATCACATGGCTAGTTTGCATGTTGCCTTAAGCCTTGCCTCGGCAGTTTTTTTTCTTGCAGCCGCATTGCGTGCTGGACGGCCAGCCCTCGCAGTTCCCATACTCACCATACACCTTGCTCCCGCGCACGGCACTCGCGCAGTATCGCACCACTTTCTTGGCGTTTCGATCGAGTACGGCACCTCGCTGCGAACGTTAATGCGCCGTGCGCACGGCAGGCAAGCCGCCTTCGTCCACCTGATGAAATACCTTGGCCGTTATAATGGCGAGCCTGTTATCCGAATTGGCGGCAACTCTGAGGATCGTTCTGCCTGGAACCTATCACAGTACCCAAACCATTCTAAACATCTGCGATTTAACATCACCCCAGCGGATGCCGACCGCCTCGCGGCAATCGCCAAGGCCAGTGGCTGCAAACTTATTCTCGGGCTGAACTTGGGCACTGGAACGCGGCACATGGCTCGCCAATGGGTGCGGCACGCCTTGGCCACCATTGGCATCGGGCACATTTTGGCGTTTGAAGTAGGCAACGAACCCGATGAGTACTTTCGTCTGGGAGGTAAATGGCGGCATGAAAAGTTTCCGCTCTACCTGAAGGATTTTAACCACATGGTGACCGCAATTATGCCGCTCGTTAAATCGCCAAAATTGATTGCCGGGCCGGCATTCTGCTGTGGCTGGCTCCGCAATATAACGCTGGAATTTATTCAGGAAAACCATGCCAAGATCGGCTTGGTGACCATTCATTATTATCCACTCGGGGCGCCAATTAAAAACCCCAAGAGCCCCCACTTCGCCAGTATTCCAAACCTGCTTAAAAACGCCAACTCACAGGTCTATGCCAGCCTCATCGCAGGCAGCGCAAAAATGGGACACCGATTCGGCCTCCCCGTCCGCTATGCCGAAATAAACTCTGCTTGGGGCGGCGGTAAACGCGGCGTCAGTAATACGTTTGCCTCCGCACTTTGGTGTGCGGATACTCTTTTTGAAATCGCCAATGCCGGCGGCGCTGGCGTAAACTTCCATACTGGTTCAATTTACGGGGCTTTTTGGCCTGGTAGCAGCGACAGCAAGGGCCTGCAGCCACATCCGCTCTACTATGGCATGCTTTTGTTTGCCAAAGCCGTGCAAAACGGCGGGCGTCTCGTGCCAGTAAAGTACCCGCACACAGGTAATATAAAAATATGGGCCTGCCTGGATCATTCGCATGTCATGCGAATAGTGGTAATAAATAAGAATCTCTCGGGCGATATTCGCATAGCCCTGCCGACAACACCGCTATCGCATGCAACAGTTGAATATCTCACAGCTCCTGGGGTTGCGGCAACAACTGAAATCCAGTTTGGCGGCATCACTTTTGATCACACAACCGATGGCATGCCCCAAGGTCATTTTGAGCCTCACCCGCTCGCCATCTCTGACAAACAATGGATTGTTCCAGTGGCTCACGCATCAGCCGCACTTATTACCATTAAACCCGAGTAAGACTTCCTTGGCGGCTCAGAAATCTTCCGATTGGGCTTAAAGCATAACTACCAAAATCTTCCGGCGGGTACCGCGCACCCACCGAACCTTACCGCCTCTTAGCAGTCGCCATCACTGCGCCAGCGCAGGCCAATGCACGCGCGACACTGCTGGCTCATTGCGGCTGCTATCGCCTAGGCCGAGTTCATAAGGTCCCGCCGGCACCCGCCAATGTTTTGAATGCTCGTCATAGAATGCAAAATCGCGCCAGGTCAATCGGATCGCCACAACTTTACTTTGCCCCCGACTTAACGTTACACGCTTAAAGCCCCGCAATTGCTGCACACTCCGGTCCGCTCTATCTACCAAAGGATGAACATACAATTGTACAACCTCCGCTCCCGCCCGCGATCCTGTATTTGTTACCCTTATACGAACCGTAATCACACGATTCACCCCATGCCCCGCGCTGTTGACCTGCGGTTTCCCAAATGCAAAGTGCGTATACGAAAGCCCTTGACCAAAACAAAAAAGCGGTTGTATCCTATGTTTGTCATACCAGCGATAGCCCACATAAATGCCCTCCGCAAATGTCGCCGTCGGCCGAGCCTTGGAACTTCCCGGATCTAGTGGATACCGACCAAAGGTAGGCTCATCCGAGGCCTTGAGCGCAAATGTGCAGGGTAGGTGCCCGCTCGGATTAATCTGTCCAAATAAAATGCGTGCAATTGCCAAATTGCCGTTTTCTCCCGGATACCATGCATACAACAGGCCCGCCACTTTATGTATCCATGATTGCATATTAATGCCGCCGCCGGCATAAATCACCGCCACGGTATGCGGATTGATCCGTGCTACCTCGCTTAAATACGAATCCTGGTCATCGGGCAATTTCCAAGTGCGATCATTACCCTCAAACTCATGCCGTCGGCCAAAGCCCATGCAGGCAACAACCGCATTTGCTGATTTCAGTTCGCCCTTTTGCGCAGCCGACAATTTCGTCGTCGTCAGGGGGCCGTAGCCAAAGCCCACCCAGGGCATATTCCGAAGGTGTTCATTGCGCGGGTATGACCGCACTTTAGTCAAATCTATGCGAAGAGCGTATGTGTGCGCTGCGCGCAAATGCTCTACAACCATGCCCGGCCACGCGTTGGAAGCTTGCGATAAAATTTGCTTACCGTTGAGATAAACCACCGCCTTCTGCTGGCTGTGCTTATCAAATGTGTCTGCTGCAGTTCCGCACACCATCTGATAATTTCCGCTCGTTTGAGGCGTAATCTTGCCCGTCCACTGAATTGAAAATACCGGATTGGTAATCTCACTCGGCAGCGGGTTAAATGGCCAATAAAACTTTATACACCGATCTCTTCGCACCAGAGCGGGCTTTCCCTCCAGATTAGCATTGTTAAAGTATTCCGCTGTAAAGCCTCGTCGTCTTTGTGCTGTAAACACCGCACCTTGCCCCAGATAAGCGTAGCGGCTGCGCGGATATGGAATCCAAACAAGCTGCAGCTTGCTGCCGCCCGCCTGTTGCAACGCCTGTACCATACTTACCGGTGGCACATTGGGTGTGGTGTACGAGCTCCCGCCGCCGCCCGTCGCGGCAGGCCAGGCCATCGGCCCAACGAGCGCTATCGTCAGTGGCCTGTTAACGTCAAACGGCAGGATGTGATGGCGGTTTTTTAACAGTACGGCTCCCTCAGCGGCAACTTTAAGGGCCACCGCCGAATCGTGAGCCTTAAGAGACGCTCGCTCCGAAGCCGTTAACTGCGGATATGGTTGCTTAAAGCCCATGGCTATCATCATACGCAGTACTCGCCGCACATGAGCATCAATTACCGATACCGACAAAAGCTGTCGGTTGATTAAGGGCTTCACTTTATGATAGCTCAGGTATTCTCCATCTGGCATTTCCAAGTCCAGTCCGCCGACGAGCGATCGCAGCGTTGAGTGCGTTGCGCCCCAATCTGACATCACAATTCCCGGAAAGTTCCAGTGCTGCCGCAGCATTGTGCTCAGTAGATATGAATTCTGGGCCGACCAGACACCATTTACCCGATTAAACGCCGCCATAAAGGTCCATACGCCACCTTGTTCTACCGCAGCCTTAAAGGGAGGCAGATAGATTTCTTCCATTGCTCGTCGGCTTATATTACAGTCAAGGGTGAAACGATCGTATTCCTGCTCGTTGCCGGCGTAGTGCTTGGCGCATGCGGCAACGCCCTGTGATTGCACCCCGCGAATCCAAGGTACAACCATAGCCGAAGCCAATACCGGATCCTCTCCGACGTATTCAAAATTCCGCCCCCCCTGCGGTACCCTAACAATGTCCATTCCAGGCCCCAGAACGATATTAACGCCCCATCGCCGACATTCTTGGCCAATAGCAATCCCTTCCGCTCTGGCAAGTGTTGGATCCCAACTCGATGCCAGCGTCTCCGATGCCGGAAAGGACGTTGCTGGCCCCCACGTGCCAACACCAACCGAGGCATTGCTCATTTTTAGCGCTGGTATCCCTAATGCTCGAACCGGTCGCGTGCGCATAAAGCCAGCGCCCGACAGTAACCGAATTTTTTCAGCGAGCGTCAACTTGGCTAAAATTGCATCAACCTGTTGATTAATTTTCGTCGGTGTAAGCCCATCGCGGCAATACATCGCCCCATTTTTACCCCAATGCTCCCATCCAAAAACAGGCGAGCCCCCACGAGTTGCCTGGACTGCTGGCTCCGCCAAGTTCGCATTTAAACCCAGAGCAGCATACGAATTTAGCCCAATATAGGCCGCGACTGCCATAACGAGTGCTAAAATCTTCAGAAAGAACTTCAACGTAATCCTCCAATTTTGTGGAATGTAAAATGAGTCAAGACAAAACGATCTCGTAGTTTATTCTAATGAAACATTATTTTCAACCATATTTATTAAATGTTTATTCTATTTTAATAGCCAGCCAAATCAACGTTTTACTCATTTAATTAAGCTATTATAGGCAATAATGATCTTGGCATATTAAAGTGCAATATTATTCCATTAATGGAATATCACGTCCGAACGCCAACTTACCTTATCCGACATGCCGCCCGTCGGCCCAGAGGAATGCTGTATTCCGCCGCACGCGAGCCACAGCTATCCCCTACGAACAACAAAGTGATAGCAGGCTCCTCCTCAAGGGCAGATGGGGTCAAATGCAGTGCCAGAGCGGTAACGCATTGACAAGCATTTCTCTTTGGCGGAGTTGGCCCAATGAAGGTTGCATGCGCAATAAAAGAGCATACAAGTCGCTTAAAATAATATATTGATTGCTGGAGAGAGTCCGATCCTATTGGCCGACTGCGGCCGCCAGCGTCGGTCCTAACACTACCTGAGGCTGCGGCGATGGTTTAAAGGTTGGTTGCACCGAGAGTTTGAGCGGGTGCCGCTTGGCCGGCGGCAAGCCATATTCGTCAATGATACGTTGAATGGTCATAATGCCCTCCATCAGCGTTTCGGGCCGCGGCGGGCAGCCGGGCACGTATACGTCCACCGGCATAAATTGATCAATTCCCTGCACGGTGGCGTAATTGTCAAAAACTCCGCCGGTTGACGCACAAGCTCCCATGCTGATAACCCATTTTGGCTCGGCCATCTGCATGTATATGCGATGCAATACCGGCACCATCTTAATACCGATGCGACCGGCAACAATCAGCAGGTCCGCCTGGCGCGGAGAAAATCGCATGACCTCTGCGCCAAAGCGGGCAAGGTCGTAGCGGCTGCTCGCGGTGGCCATCAGCTCAATGCCACAACATGCCGTTGCAAACGGCAACGGCCAAACGCTCGATCGCCGACACCAGTTGACGGCCTTTTTTAAATTTAGCGTTAATACATTATCAGGTAGTGCTGTAGGTTCCATCGCCATCGCATTAGACTCCAGAGTTCATCAGCCACGCCAGGCTAATTAAATACCATCAGTTGATTGGCTCGGACAAATAGCCTTCAATCCCACTTAAAGACACCCTTGCCCCATGCATACACATAGGCAATCAGCAATATTGCTGAAAAGAGGAGCACGCTTCCAAACAGCGGGCTATGCGTCAGGTGCAGCGCGGCGTTCTTACTTTTGTTAAAAATGGTTATCCAAGGCAGCAGAAACAGTACTTCGACGTCGAACACCAAAAAGATCATGGCCACCAGATAAAAACGCACGTTAAAGCGGTCACGCGTGCTGCCGAGCGGCTCTACACCTGACTCATACGAGGTATCTTTAGTGCGGCCCTTACGCGAAGGCCCCAGTAGTTGCGATACAACAACATTGCCAATCGCAAAGCCCAGCGCGATAAGAAATAGTATTAGAATCAGCCCCCACTGCATCGCATAGGTCGAACCTTGGGCGAGAGCCGGGGGAATGGCAAACATCATAATGAACAATCCTTGCCGCAAACATACCTCGGTCGGATTGTGACACAATTCACAATCACTTTTCGTAGTATACTCATAAGCTATCGCCGGGGTCAAAAGCTCGCCGTAGCCCGGGCACTGTTTAAACCATCCCTGCAAAACCGTGCATCCGGTGTGGCAATATTGCATTCCAGAGCGACGATTGCCTGTTTGGCCGCATAACACTACAGTTTACGCGTTAGATAATCCACCGCGGGCCATCTGAAGGACTCTACTGCACCATGACTGATATGCGCAAGAACCCGCTACCTACAGCCGCCAATGCCACACTAGGTGTACCGGGCTTGCAAACCACGGCCCCCTTGCGGTACCTTCCCGGATCGCTCATCCTGGGATTGTATGCGGTGGCTCTCATCGGGCCCTTAGCGCTGGCCATGCTCAATCCCACAGTGCCAGCAGGCCGGTTTACTCGCCAGATTGCGCTGGGGCTGGGCCTCTTCGGCCTTATGATTTTTGCGACGAGTTTTATTCTCGCTGCACGCTATCAATGGATCAGCCGCCCTTTTGGCCTCGATGCCGTATTGCTCTTTCATAGGCGAATGGCCGTAGCCGGGCTATTCGCGATCCTTCTACATGTTGCACTCATGGCCACGCGCCAAAGCCAACTGATCACCAAATTGTGGATACCGTGGCATCTGCAGTTGGGCCGCATCGCGCTACTGGCAGTTGTCACTCAGGTGGGGGCAAGTCTTTACCGCATGCGCCTGCACGTTGAGTTTGAGCGGTGGCGCTTCAGTCATCGGCTGGTGGCTTTAATTGTACTTGTTAGTGCCTTCGCGCATGGACTTTACTCCAGCGAGGCTTTTGCTCCGTTGCCACTGCGAATTCTGGTGCTTACCGTCGTCGCAGCGGCGCTGATATCGCTTTTTTGGACGCGCGCCGTGCGACCGGCCCTGCCACAGCGCCTCGTCTACGAACTTGCCGAAGTGCGGTCGCTGGGCAAGGCAGTCTGGCAATTGCAACTCAAGGCCCTGCATCCCGACCAGCAACTGCGTTACTTGCCCGGACAGTTTGCCTTTTTCTCGCTGCCGCATGCAGGTGCGGAAAAAGTTTCAGAGGAGCACGCTTGGACAATTGCATCGAGTCCAACGGAGGCTGGCGGTCTAACCCTTGCTATAAAGGAACTCGGCGACTTTACCGCGACCGTTGGCCGGTTACGGCCCGGCGGGCGCGTGCTGGTACACGGCCCTTTTGGCCGCTTCAGCCACGCGCTGCATGCCACCAACGGCCGCGAACAAAGGGTGTTTATTGCCGCAGGCATCGGCATCACGCCTTTTCGCAGCATGTTGCGATACATGGCCGACGGCCCCGGAGATGCCTCGGCACTGCTTATTTATGGCAATCGCACACAGGATGACATCGTCTTCCGTGATGAGCTAACGCAAATTGAGCAATCATCTGCGGGTGCCATTCGCGTGGTGCATGTGTTAAGTAAAGCTGATGCCGCCTGGAACGGCGAGCGAGGCCATATTGACATCGCTACCATCCGTCGGCATTGCGATTTTGCGCGTGGCAACCCGTCATTTTGGATTTGTGGCCCAGGTCCATTTACGCAGGCCATGGTAAACGGTCTTCTCGCGGCTGGCATACGCCCAACGCAAATTCATACTGAAGCATTTTGTCTGGTGCATGCGCCCGTACACGCCGACGGGCGAGGCCGCACTCTCAAACGCACCACCACCTTGCTCTGTGCCGCCGCCGCAGCCATGATCCTGCTGTTTGCTTTGGTGAGTACCGATTTTTTATCCGCCAGGGGAGGCCACCGTCGCATGGGGCATTTCAGGCAATCCACAACGCGACCCTCCGGCAGCAATATCAACAAAGCCCATCGCGACCGCTTACCATAAGAGCCTGCAAACGCTCCGGCAAGATATTGAATTAAATTGATTCGAGTAGCTCGAACAGGATCGCATTGACCTACGGTTTTGCGCCGCGTGGTGATTGTAAATGAGCCTTCTGCTGCACCATCTGTGCAAACGGCTTAATCTCCCGGTAATTGCCCTGCCAAGTGGTGTACATGAACCCCATCACACCGCCGAATTGATTGGCGGATT
Source organism: Phycisphaerales bacterium (assembly GCA_013044165.1). Classification (GTDB taxonomy): domain Bacteria; phylum Planctomycetota; class Phycisphaerae; order WQYP01; family WQYP01; genus JABEVB01. The sequence continues at coordinate 11,367 of JABEVB010000118.1, read as the reverse complement.
TTATCCAGGCGGCGGTGGCCGAGAGCGGCTGGTCGTAATATGCCGCGATAATTTGCCGATAACCACGGTCGGCGAAAAATGCCAAAGACTTATCGCGCTGACCATAATTCCAATTCATGATAATAATGCGGTGGCTTAAACCACACCATGAGTCTGCATAGGATCCATTTACAAGATAATAATGATCGTGGGCATTATGGTACGGGTCAAACATGTCGCTCCATGTATAGAGGGCGGAATTTCCAAGCAGCTTGGAATACCGTCGCGTAGCCCATGCCAGTAGCTGCCCCGGCGATTGGCGGCGGGCCACACAGGACGGGTCCCAATCAAGCACCCGGCACTCATCTATTGCCAGCATGTACGCATGTGCATGAAACAGATTTCTCACACTGGTCGCCTCCCGCCGGGCCAGTCGCCAAAACGCATGAGATCCAATGCAGGCTGCCACCTGACCGTCATAAACAATCGGCGGGTAATACCAGGATACATATACCACCGTGCCGTTGGGAAGAGGTTTGAGAAAATGAAGGTCCACCGGCTTGTGCCACGATTGGTATTCGCCGGGCCATGGGTGGTTGCCAAGGTTTGGGTCCACCACCGGGACGTAATCTCGACCGGCAACAAGGCCCAGCACGGTAGTAGGCGCTCCCGGACGACTCAATGAGTTCACCAGCCCCGCCAATTGCATGTGCCAATCTTTCAATTGCAATAGGCCGGTATGCGAACCCCATACGCCAAAATATAGTTTCACGTGGCGATGGTTGAGCGTGTCAAACACCACATCGTAACGGCGCCACGCTTGAGTGGCTTTTATGTCCAGACGCTCATACTGCAAATTCATCATCGCTCGGGTAAATACCCGAAGCTTGGGATGGCCGGTGTAATTGTGAGTGCGTACAAAAAAAGATACATGATATACATGCCAACGTTGCAGTAATTTATCGAACACCATCCGGGCATTACCGCGGTTGTTAGAGATGGTTGCGTGACGGTTGTACACCTGCACCACCGCGTCGTGCCACTGAGGCACGGCAGGCAATTCGTCTGAGGAATCTGGTTTTACCCGCCCAATTTGCCCATTTACCACAAAGGCTACATGACGAACCGGCAGCCCTTCCGCTGCAGTTGGGTCGCCAAACAACAAATCGTTCGAATAACCAATTTCGCAAACCGACGGCACCACCTTCAGGTGCACGGTTGCGGCATAAGCCAGCAGAGCTCGGACATGCCGTTGATAAATGGCTCGCATCGGGCCGAGCCAATGCAGATGTGCCAGTTTGCTGTCTGAAAGAAGAATGTGGTTATAACCACACATCGCGGCACGGTGCCATAACGACCTGGTGGCGGCAACATTAGCCGACGGCAAAAGATTGGTCGCATCGTAGAGCCAAAGCTGCGGCGTTATCGGTTTCGGCGCGGCACTATAGCTATGGATGGGCAGCATCAGTGCTGCCGCCAGCATCACCGAGATGGGCCAGAAAATGTATCGCCGCATAACAAAACGCTCCAAAACACAAAGAAACATCTGCAATTATATTCAATGTCAAAGAGATCGCCTTACATCATGACACCTTCATAGCCAGTACGTATAGTACCGAAATAAATCTGCACCGGGCAGCGTTTGGCTTTCACAAAGGATGACGGGAGGTTACGCATTCATGCAACAACAACCGCAAGCGCATAAGGCACCCGAGCAGAGCATGCCCGAAGTTACGGGATGTGCACCGACAGCGCTATCGCCCACCCCCGCATCAGGCCCGCGCATAACGCGGCGGAATTTGCTCGGATTGGCTGCCGCTGGTGCTGCAAAAGTCGTCGCCTTGGGGGCTGGCGCCGCCACAGCCTTGGCGGCTGTTGCTGGTGGTGATGCAGAAAGTTCAGTCCGCATCGTGCCACCGCAGGGCGAGCTTCCGCACGCTCCGCTTCCCTTGGCCTCACGTATCGCCACCAAGGCCGATTATACGCGCGGCGAGAACCTGTGGGCTTACACCGCCAATAAAGTCTTCAGGAGAGATGTGCATCCGCACTGGTTTGAGGGTCAAGACCGATTTTGGTATGTCAATACTTTGCCCCACGGTGAGTGCGAGTATGTATTAGTGGATGCTGCCGCCGGTTGGCGTCGCCCCGCATTCGATCCTGTGCGAATGGCCGCCGCACTGCGCCACACCACAGGTAAAATCTTTGATCCTCATCGCCTGTCGTTGACAATTATCGCCATTAACAAAGACGCCAGCCGCCTGCACATTCAGTGCGAGGGCAGGACATGGCAGCTTAATCTTGGGAATTACAACCTTACCGAGGCCAAGGCCAAGCCGCTTCCACGCGAGTCATATAAGCCGCTGCCGCAGCACTTTCATCGTTGGTCCCCGGCGGACCGCAAATCTCCCGACGGTAAATGGCTCGCATTCATTCAGGAGCACAATGTATTTCTTCGTCCCACCGCCGGCGGAAAAGTCAGAGTCTTATCCACAGATGGCTTCGCTGAGAACCATTATGACGAAGTTTTTTATTGGTCGCCAGACTCGACTCGCCTGGTGGTTGTTAAAGTCCGGCAGGGGGCCAACCGTGTGGTGACCGAAGTAGAGTGGGCGCCACCCGGGAGCATTAACCCACGTACGGTGGAGTTCCGTTATCTTAAACCAGGCGATCCAATTCCGATACGCAAGCCGTGCCTGTTTGACGTTTCGCAAGCAACCGAGATTCCTGTCAGTGATAAACTCTTTGCCAACCCCTGGAGTGTAAACGACATTCGCTGGTGGCCCGATTCCTCACGCTTTACTTTTTTGTATAATCAGCGGGGTCATCAGGTTATGCGCGTAGTGTCGGTGGATGCCCATACGTGCCATGTCAGCCCCATCGTCAATGAAGAGTGCAAAACATTTTTCGATTACGCCGGCAAGTTATTCACCTGTTACCTGGATGCCACTCATGAACTGATCTGGATGTCCGAACGCGACGGCTGGAACCATCTGTATCTTTACGATATGACAACGGGCCGTGTTAAGAATCAAATTACCAACGGCTCATGGGTGGTGCGTAAAGTTGTGCAGGTGGACAATCACGCCCGGACGGTGTTGCTGGAAGTTGGCGGCATTTTTCCAGAGCAAGACCCGTATTATATTCATTACATTCGCGTGAATTTTAACGGAACGAACCTTGTTCACCTGACACACGGCGATGGCACCCATCACCTGCACTTTTCGCCCGATGGCAAATATTACTTCGATCACTTTTCACGTGTGGACCTGCCTCCGGCAACCGAGTTGCGTCGCACACACGATGGCTCGCTGGTATGCCCGCTTGAACGTGCCGATGCCGCGATGCTGCTTAAAACCGGCCTGCCGCGCCCGGAGCGTTTTGAAGCGCCCGGACGTGACGGAATCACCAGCATTTATGGCCTGATCTTCAGGCCCTCCAATTTCGATCCTGCTATTCGCTACCCGGTGGTGGAAGACATTTACGCCGGTCCCCAGGATGCTTTTGTGCCCAAAGGCTGGCAGGATTTTTACTGGCAGCAAACACTGGCCGAAATTGGCTTTATCGTAGTCAAATGCGACGGCATGGGGACCAGCAACCGCTCAAAAGCGTTTCATGACGTCTGCTGGAAAAATCTGGGCGATTCCGGTTTTCCAGACCGAATCCCCTGGATTAAGGCTGCCGCACAAAGCCGTCCCTGGATGGACATCGAACGAGTCGGCATCCATGGCACATCCGCAGGCGGCCAGAGCGCCATGCGAGCTTTGCTGGCATTTGGCGAGTTCTACAAGGTTGCCGTTGCCAACTCCGGCTGCCATGACAACCGCGTAGATAAGATATGGTGGAATGAACTTTGGATGTGCTGGCCCATCGGCCACTGGTATGTGCAGCAATCCAATGCAGTCAATGCGCACAAACTTGCGGGTAAGCTGATGCTGATTGTCGGTGGCATGGATCATAACGTAGATCCCGCCTGCACGTTTCAAGTGGTTGACGCACTCATTCGTGCCAATAAAGATTTCGACCTGCTGGTGGTGCCCAATGGGCATCACGGCTGTGGTGGGCCATTCTGGCATTATACATGGCGGAGAACGCGAGATTTTCTGGTGCGGCACCTATGGCATTTTGAGCCGCGAAGCGCATAAACCCATTCCACACCGCCGGCCAAGCCCCTGATCATCAGAATATCGTCCATGCCACCAGTACTTTTGGCAATTTACGTGAGTACCTTCTTGGCGTTAGCATCCATTGGCTTGTCGAATTTCGTAATGTGAAACCCGCAGAAGCTGGAATACTTTGCATGTCTGAGCTTATTTTGCCAACGCCACCCATCGGAGAGGCCGGGCCGGTCAAAGCATGGTTTGAACCCGTCGCAATAGACACCTACCAACCCATGCCACCGGAAAAAAATCCCATGTTCCTTAATCGTCGCGTATACCAGGGCAGCAGCGGACGGGTCTATCCACTCCCATTCATTGATCGCATTGCAACCCAAAAGATTCCGCGACTGTGGCAGGCTTTGCATATTGAAAATGAGTTTATCCGCGTGATGATCCTTCCGGAGCTGGGCGGACGGATTCACATAGGGCTTGACAAGACCAATAACTATGATTTTTTTTATCGGCAGAATGTTATTAAACCTGCCCTGGTCGGGTTGGCCGGCCCCTGGGCTTCTGGTGGAGTCGAGTTTAACTGGCCGCAACACCATCGGCCCGGCACGTTTTTACCTATGCGATTTGATATAGAAGAGCATGCCACCGGCGCTCGCACCATCTGGCTTAATGATCGCGATCGGCTGAGCCGGCTTGAGGCGTCTCATGGCATTTGCCTGCATCCGGCCAGTGCCGTTTTGGAACTAAAGGTTCGGCTGCACAATTGTACGCTGACCACACAGACGTTTCTGTGGTGGGCCAACGCCGCCGCTCGCGTCCACGAGCGCTACCAGTCGTTCTTTCCACCGGATGTCCACTTTGTCGCTGATCACGCGCGGCGGGCCATGTCCAGTTTCCCGCTCTGCCAAGGCCATTATTACGGTATAGACTATAAAGGCCGCGCCAAACATGGCGTGCCCGAACACGAAGCCCCCGCCCATTTTAAGCCAACCGGTGATTACCAACCGAACGATTTAAGTTGGTACGCCAACATTCCGGTGCCAACCAGCTACATGGCTATCGGGTCCAAACAGGACTTTCTCGGTGGCTACGATCATGCCGCCAAAGCCGGTTTTGTGCACATCGCCGATCATCACATCGCGCCGGGAAAAAAACAGTGGACTTGGGGTAACCACAATTTTGGCTATGCCTGGGACCGCAACCTTACGGATGGAGACGGACCTTATGTAGAACTCATGGCCGGCGTTTTCACTGACAATCAACCCGATTTTTCATTTCTTCATCCAGGGGAAATTCGGCAATTCCGGCAATACTGGTACCCCATCCAGCAAATTGGCCCAGCCCAAGCTGCTAATATTTCTGCAGCCGTCAGCCTTAAAGTTGCCGATGGCCGAGTGCAATTGGGCGTTGCTGTTACAAGCGTTCAACCAAATTGTCACATAACATTGAGTGCTTGCGGTCGAACATTCTGGCGTATCAAAAGCACTCTTGCGCCCAATCAACCCCTGCTGCACTCGCTGGCATTGCCTTGCGGCATCTCACCCGCTGCGCTCACCCTGCGGGTGGAGGATTCAGCCGGTACGCTGCTGATATCCTACGAAAATAGCGAGGCCTATGCGGGCCAACCACCAACTCCGGCAGTTGAGCCGCGATTGCCTGCCACTATTACCTCCACCGACGAACTTTATATTAATGGACTACACCTCGATCAATACCGTCACGCCACGCGTGATCCAGAAATATATTGGCAAGAGATCATCCGCCGCGATCCCAATGACTGCCGCGCCAATAATGCTCTGGGCCTGCGGCTGCTGGGACGAGGCCTTTTTTCGGCCGCTACTGAGTGTTTTCGCAAGGCCGTGACCCGGCTTACGCAACGCAACGCCAACCCGCGCGACGCCGAACCGCTTTACAATCTGGGCATTGCGTTGCAATTTCAAAACGACTTTGACGGCGCTTACGATGCCTTTGCCAAAGCCACATGGAGCGCTGCCTGGGCCGACGTCGCTTCCATGCGGCTGGCTGAGTTGGATTGTCGCAACAAAAACTATGCAAAAGCCATCGAACGGCTCACGAGCCGTGGTTTACACCAGCACAATCCGCAGGCTGCGGCGTTGTACGCTCTGGCACAGGCAGCCTGTGGCAACTCAAGCGAACCGCCGATGCAATGCACCCATGAAGATGCTTTTTATCGTCCGGCATTTGATGATCTTATGCAACTGCTCGGCGGCGGTAGCATCGGTTGTGATACATTTACTGCCATGGACCTTACGCATAATGTCTGGCGATCGGGCTTTTTGATTGTAGCCTGTAAGTTGCTCGAACAAACCATAGCGCATGCCGCCCCCGGCGCTTTACCGATGCTGCACTATCATCTGACTCGATTATACGATGTGCAGGCCATGCCTCGTAAAAGCCGTAAGCATCGTAAATTAGCCCATAAAGCCAGCACCGATTTCTGCTTTCCATGGCTGCTTGAGGACCTCATTACGCTGCAATGGGCCGTTACTCGAGACGCCAAAGATTGCAAGGCTCACTACTATTTAGGCAATTTTTTATATGCGCACGATCGTGGAGCTGAAGCGATGGTGCACTGGAAAACCGCCGCAAATCTCGACCCAACCAACAGCATCGCATGGAGGAATTTGGGCATTGCTAAGTTCAATGTCGGCAGCCAGCCACAACAGGCACTCAGGGCCTTTAACCGGGCGATACAGGCGGCTCCGCTGGATGCCCGGCTTATTTATGAGCGCGATCAGCTTTGGAAGCGATTGGGTTATTCGCCCGCCAAACGTATGGCTAAACTTCTGCAGCATAACGAACTAGTCCACCAGCGCGATGACCTGTGCATCGAGTTAGCCGCCCTTTACAACAGCATAGGCCAGCCGCAGCAGGCTCTAGCAATATTGACTACACGGCACTTTCAACCATGGGAAGGGGGCGAGGGTTTGGCCCTGGGCGAATACGCCCGCGCCCGGCAGTTGCTCGCCCAAGATTGCCTGCGAAGTGGTGATGCATCGCAGGCGGTCAAGCATCTTAACGCCGCACTTAAACCTCCAGAAAATCTCGGTGAAGCCCGGCACTTGCTTGCCAACCAGAGTGATATTTTTTATGCGATGGGCTGTGCACAGCAGTCGTGCGGTAACCCTGCGGTCGCCCGGCAGTGGTGGAATAGAGCCGCCAGCGCTCGCGGCGATTTTGAGCAGATGGCGGTGAAATCGGTTTCCATCATGACCTACTTTGCCATTCGCGCATCGCAGGCACTGGGGCACCACAACCAAGCCAGGCACATGATCGCAAGCTTGGAAAACTACGCCCGGCAACTTCTTAAAACACAACCAACCATTGATTATTTCGCCACCTCTTTGCCCAACATGCTCTTGTTTAACGATGACCGCGAGGCCCGCCGCAACGCCTACGCAAACGTGCTTCTCGCCCAAGCGGCCATCGCCCGTGGCCGCATAGCCCAGGGTCTGATCAGCCTCAATCTAGCCCTCGCAATAGATCCCAGCTATGCCCCAGCTTTGATGTTAAAAACTCAGGCAAGCGTAGGTCGCCTAGGCGTCAACATTTCTAACCACCGGCCGAAATACCGCAACCGAAAGGATCCGCATGCTTAACGGTTCAATGCACGATGCCAGCAGTTCGGCAGGTGTACCGGCAGATGAACTCCATATTGTTTTTGTGCTTCTTATTTCAGTCACCGCAGCCATGGGCGGGCTGCTGTTTGGCTACGATTGGGTGGTTATTGGCGGCGCAAAAGATTATTTGTTTGCCCACTTTCATGTAACGGGTGTTGACCAACAGGGCTGGCTTACCAGCTGCGCGTTGGTGGGTGCGCTTCTCGGGTCCATTTGTTCGGCGGGCTTAAGCGATCGCTTTGGCCGTAAACTCATGCTGATTGTTTCCGCAGCCGTATTTTTGGTGTCGTCCATCTTTACCGGGATGGCCGGTTCAATCGCGGCCTTTACTCTATGGAGGGTCGCCGGTGGTTTGGCCATTGGGTTAGCCTCGAATATTTCCCCTATGTATATTGCCGAAATAAGCCCCGCTCGGTGGCGTGGCCGTCTCGTTGCGCTTAATCAATTGACCATCGTCATTGGAGTACTCGCCGCTCAAATTACCGATTGGCTTATTACCCGTCATGTACCAGCACACGCCACAACAGCCTCGCTTGCGGGCTCCTGGTACGATTTATGGGCATGGCGATGGATGTTTATAGCGGTTGCGGGCCCATCGGCCCTGTTTTTCTTCTGTTCCCTTTTCGTTCCTGAAAGCCCACGCTGGCTCATAAAGGAGGGGCGACTGCAGCAGGCGCACCAGGTGCTCTCGGCCATTGGTGGAGCGGCGTTTGCCCGCTCGGCAGGCCAGAGCATTCAGGAAAGCATCGGAAGCGAATCGTTGGTGAAGGTGCAATGGAAGGACCTGCTGCACCGCGGGGTGCCGGCGCTTCTGGTTGTCGGCGTTGTGTTGGCGGTGCTACAGCAGTGGAGCGGGATCAACGTCATTTTTAATTACGCCACCGATATCTACCGCCGAGCCGGCTATACCCTCAATCAGCAGATGTTTAACATTGTTATCACCGGCGTGATAAATCTCGTCTTCACGTTCGTGGCATTATTTACGGTAGATCGTATTGGTCGCCGAACATTGATGCTTATAGGCTGCTGCGGAATAGGACTGTCGCACCTGGCGGTGGGCTGGGCATTTTATGCGCACCTGCATGGTCCTGTTGTTTTGGCGTTTACTCTGGCGACCATTGCATTCTACGCCATGTCGCTGGCGCCGGTTACCTGGGTACTCATTTCTGAGATATTTCCCAATCGTGTCCGCGGTGCGTCCGTTGCCATCTCCGTATCCGCGCTGTGGATTGCCTGTTTCGCCCTGACGTACAGTTTTCAACCGCTGACCGCGGCGCTGGGTATAGCTGGCACCTTCTGGCTTTACTCCGGCATCTGCCTGGCGGGATGGGTATTTGTATTCTTCAGCGTTAAGGAAACCAAAGGCCAGAGCCTGGAGCAGTTGGAGCAATCACTGCATGCGGCACGGCGGTAAGTTCATGGCTCTCTCTGCTGGGGCCGTTACACTCCACCTGTGGCCTGCGTGTGCTGCAATTGCATCGAACCAAAGCGTCAAGCTCCCATCGCAACCTCGCAAGCCGTTTGGGGTATTTCTCCGGCCTGCTGCAAATATTCAGTAATGGTCCGAGCTTCAATTTCTAGAGGGGACTCGTCGTGGCCATACTCAAGGCAGTTGGCCACATATTGCCGGATAAACTCGCGCAGGCTGCCGATACGTTCAAATTGCATTACATGCACCAGTTCATGTGCGAGCCAGTATTCGATATTGTCCACATCGCGCCGCACGCAGATGCCGTAGCCCAGCATCACGCTCTCCGTCGCGGAGGTTAGCACATGACCATGACGTGCGAGCATATCCAACTCGGCGGACGGACGTGGCAGCATTTCGACCACTTGATAGCGCACTTGGTCAGGCCGGGCCACACCGATTCTCGTGGCCAAGGCCAACTGCGTTTCGTTAAGGCCTCGGCCACGTCTTATAATCTCCTCGCCGGCACGGCTGGCCCAATTTGTTGCCGGCGAAAGTACAATAGGCAGCATGTGCTGCAGAACACCCGTGCTTATCATAAAATTCTCCCGACCCTAATTGAATGTGACACCATCACTGATATTGTCGGCAAAGCGGCGTAATCCTGTTAGCACAAATTACACGATATGACATTATCGGCAGTGCTTGAGCAGAGGCGATCTACCCATTGACGCCACAGAGACCGTAATCCTGAGCTTGGCAGCCATTCGGATGCCAAACGCAGCAGGTGCTGCGGGTAAAGGAGATTGAACATGACGCAATTGTGCCGTGTGGGATCGCCTGATATTAAGGTTACAGCGATTTGCTTTGATAGCCGGGGCATCGTCGGCACGTGGAATGCCCAGCAGGCCAAGCATAACGCCAGCGCCATGGCTGTCACGCTCTTTGGCGCTGAGCATGCTGCCATGCGTAAAACATTTCATAAAATCGCTGAATAAAGCGCGACCTAGTCGTGAGCCAAAGACTGGCCTCAGGCTGTTGCAGCAATACCGGCAAAAAGCTAGCCAAGGCATAATTTGATCAGATGATCCGCATGGCTCGTCACCCATGCCACCTTGCGCTCGATCATCTTCAAAAATCCGACTCCCTCGATGCGGCCAAACGAACCTGTAGCGGCGATATGAAATGCACTCTCCGCCACCATCGCTTCAATCATGAGCCATGGAATGGCCTTGACTTCGGCTTCGCTGATAACATCCACCGCATCGTATCCTCGTATGAATTGAGTAAAGCGAGCTTCGTCCACATGGTCGGGCCATTGAGAGGGGTCATCGCCGCCACCCAGAATTGAAAACTGCAAAACTCCATTGGCCAGGTCAATAATCCGTTGTTGCAGACGAGCCGCGTCGTAGTCTATCACGGCCACAACACGCTTGTTTCGAAACAGCATATTGCCCGGATGCCAATCGCAGTGAACAATTTGCAGAGGCCAGTTCAAGATGCCCATTTTGTTGGTTTTATCGGCCGCCTGCACGTAAGCCTCGCGCAGCGCATAAAGCGTATTTGATACATCTTTTACATCTATGGCTTTCTGTTTTTCCGTGCGAATCACCGTGTCTGGTATCTGGTCCAGGCTGGTGCCGATGCCGCGATTGTAGTGGTAACTTCCGGTAGCGGGTTCAAATTCCGGAGTGTAGTCGCGCAACAGCTTATGGTATAGCGCCAGGATGCGGCCCGAATCATGGGTGGATTCCAGGGAATTGTCGTAACCTGTGCCGCGGATGTATTCAAACAGTTCATAGATGCCCCCATAGAGTTGCAGCATGGAATTGTTTTCTTTGCGGGTCCCTATGAGATGCGGCAGCGGAAATTGCTTTTCGGCAAGGTAGAGCTGAATGGCATGGCAAAACGCAGTCTTGAAAGGGTCATCCTTGCCTTTGGCGCGTCGCTTAAGCAAAAACTCGCCTTTTTCGGTGCGCAGCAGCAACTTAGGGGCCTTCCGCGAGCCACGCGGAAACTCCTTAATCGTTTCGATCACGCCAATGTCAAAATGACTCAGCACGATTGCCAGTTCATCAGGGGTGAATTTTTCGCGGTCGCTCATAAGCCCTAACCAGTGCCAAACACATCTCACTGCCCATAGGCTACGCTACTGCAATGGTATGCAGCTTTTTGCAACTGTCAATCATTACGGGAAGTTTATGACCAACTCGGCCCTAACACGCCTCCG
>JABEVB010000117.1 GCA_013044165.1 Phycisphaerales bacterium | reverse complement strand
TTTCAATCATCCATGACCTGCCGTAAGGGGTTGTCTCTGAAAAACATATCCCACCACAAGATTATACTATTATCGTGATACTTACACAACTACATGTAAATGCTTATGGCAAAAGAACTTACGGCACTAAGTTAATGGCATTCGTGGCAGGCGATGGGCTTCTATGGCCAGCCAAAGTCGGCGCAGCGATTCCGGCGTTGCCGGTTGCACAGAATTGGCAACCTGCTGTTCCCAGGTTGTGGTACGCAGCAGCGAAAGAATTGGAACCTGCCGTTCCCCATGGCTGCGAAAAAAGACCCGAGCGTAGCTGCCGGCCTCCAATCGCAATACCACACCGTCACCAAGTTCACCATGAGATACCGCCGTGCCGGCGGCCAATGGCGCAATCGCAGTGAGTGGCGTAGCAGGCGGCAGTGTTGTTGGTGTATCCGTCGGCATGGTGTTCACGAAACTCTCTCCACGAAATAACCGCCGATTTCTTTGGTTCGGTCCTTTTCCACTACCAGCTGGTATGCCCCGGCACCGGAAGCGGCCCCATTCCATATTGCCATAGACAGCTTTACTTTTTTGGCGCGGTCACGGCCTTTGCCAAAATAAACAATCTCATCAGCCTCATTAAATTCAAACAGAGCCACCGGGCCATCCATGACAAATATCAACCCGACATCGGGCCAATGCTGTTTCCAGGCCCGCACGCTGGCCAATGCGTTGGCACGCAGCCAGTGCGTCATTTGATCTGGTGTGGAATCGGTGAGCATGGTTTCGAGCACGGTTTGCAGGCCGCCGATTAAAACGGTGCGATGATTGCCGGGGGTAGATTCAGGAAAACCGGAATGAAGCCAATGCAACAAGACACGCAGAGGCGTAGGCTCAATGGTGGGAATAAGGTCGGCGAGCAGGTCCGGGTGCCAGACGATGCTGCTGCCTTTTCGCTTCCATGCGGTGGATGTCATTTCCTGCATGAGGGACTCCCGATGATTTTTCCGTATGCGGTAATATAACGCGCGGTGGGATGTTTGTGCTGCTAACAGTCTAGAGATTGCGGATAGATTAAAAATGATTGCTAACCACAGACATGTATGGATTGAATAGCGAGAAGGGCAAAGATATCAGTCTTATCACATTGCCGCCCCAAAGCCCGTTCATTGGCAAATAGATCTAAGCAATAATTATTCACCAGCGTTGAAAAATCCGAATCTCTAATGTCTTTCTTATACGCTTATCGAACTGCTTGCCAAAGCCAAGAATAGGGTGTCTAATCGTTTCATTATTTTCGCCTGATTGTTAGGTGCCACCATGGCGGCTGAGGTAGCTCCAGTGACAAATCGGGCAGAACTCGGGTACGGAATAAAGGGATTACAATGAGACTTATTTCATTTTCTGTGTATGGTTTATTCGGTACCTTTGATCACACGATCGAATTCAACCAAAACGAGAGAATTATGATTATTCATGGGTCGAATGGATTTGGCAAAACAAGCATTCTGAGATTGATTGATGCTTTTTTTAACTCAAAATATCTGACGCTCCGGCGGATTCCCTATTTACGGATGGTGTTCACCTTCAGAGATGACGACATTATCGAGGTGCGGCGGATTCACCGGCCACTGGAACCTAAGAAAGACGCCGAGCGGGGATCACAATCGGTCGCGTTAGAAATTACGTTCCGCGGCAAGAACACTACCCCAAAAACTTACGAATTAAAGCCGCCGAGACTCGATCGCGCGGCTATTCCACTGTCTGCCATTGATGATATCATCCCGGCATTGACAAGAATTGGGCCTGAGGAGTGGCTGCACATGCCGACAGGCCGCCAATTAAGCTTGGCCGATGCTCTAGAGGAATTCGCGGACCAACTTCCTGAGTTTGGGGCACGTCACCACACTGAGCCGGATTGGCTAAAAGAAGTGATGAAGTCCCTACCCGTCTATCTTATAGAGGCTCAACGGCTTCTGCTCCCGACCGCGCGAGGTGTAAAATTATCACGAATGCGGGGGCTTCCATCCCCAGCCGGGATGAGTTCGGCCGTGTCGGTATACTCAAAAGGGATGGTTGACCGCATCCGTGAGACATTGGCAAGATCCGCAGAGGTATCGCAGTCGCTGGACAGTTCATTTCCAAAGCGGCTCTTACAAGGCACCACAAACGGCAACACGAAGATAGAAGAAATACGTGGACGTTACGACGCCCAAGTACAAAAACGCACTCGCCTAATGGAAGCAGGATTGCTTGACCGGGAAGAGGAATTTCCTTTGCCAGAGAAGCCCATGAATGAATCCGAGAAGCACGTTCTGGCCCTCTATGTCAAGGACGTTGAGGATAAGCTAGCCGCCTTCGACGACATTCTAAAGAGAATGGAACTATTTAAGGAGATGATAAACAGGCGGTTTCAATACAAGCAAATGAAGATTGACAAGAATCAGGGGTTTATATTCGAGACACCGCAGCGCGGGATAGTACCCCCTTCGGAGCTTTCCTCCGGCGAACAACACGAAGTGGTTCTTGCCAATCAACTTCTATTCGATGTGCGTGAGGGGGCGCTGATCCTAATTGATGAGCCCGAGCTGTCTCTGCATGTTGCCTGGCAACAGGACTTTTTGAAAGACCTTGAAAAAATATCCGACGTCATCAAAATGGATTTTTTGGTGGCTACACACTCGCCACAGATTATTGACGGTCGGTGGGACCTCACGGCCGCGCTGGAGGGGCCCAATCAATGAGGGAATATCTGAACGCCGACGGCCACGCGAACACAGTACGACTGTTGCAAGACGTGTTCAAAGGCCCTATTTGCGTCATTGAGGGCGACAGCGACAGAAAGGTTTATATCAGGCTTTTTGACCGTCAGCAGGTGCGCCACGTATGCGCCGGACCGTTCGTGAAGGCGGTGGTTCAGCGGCTAAATGCCACGGCCACGGCGGGAGTTTTCGGCATAATGGACGCGGATTTCTGCCGCTTGGATGGCAATTGTTCGTCAACGGACAACTTGTTTTTAACTGATTATCATGACCTTGAAGTTGAATTACTATTCTCTGGAGCATTCTCCAAGGCCCTCGACGAGTTGGGATCGGAAGAAAAACTAAAGCAAGCGACGGGGGATAAAGGCGTTGATGCTTTGCGAGAGGTTTTACTAGGTGCGGCCGCGCCACTCGGCGCGCTGAGGTGGCTTAATAAATTAAATTCGTATCGATTGGATTTCGAGAAGATCGATTTCTCAAAGTTCATTGATGCTACTTCGCTTGTTGGGGATACAACGCGCATGTGTAACCTTGTTTGCCAAAGGAGCGAGCAGTACAATCTCATTCAAAGCACTCCTACAGAAGTGGCTATTGTATTGGACGGGAACCCGGATCAAAAGCAGTTGTGCTGCGGACACGATATGGTTGAGGTAATGGGATTGACACTACGAAAATGTTGGGGGAGTAAGAACGCGAGCGACGTCTCAGAGGAGAGGCTATCCCAGTCTTTGCGGTTGGCATACAGCAAGGAGGATTTTACCGCCACACTGCTCTACCAAGCCCTGAGAAATTGGCAACAGGCCCACCCAGATTACCGGTTGTTCGTCGAGGAATAGTGAAAGATGGGTGGCGGGTTACGGCTGGGCGCGGCCGGCGGTCGCGGGTTTTTGGTGGGCGCCAGGCGCGGCTTACGTTACCGCGGATTCCCATTCTTCCCAGAGAATGGGCTCTTCTTGGCGCATGCGGGCGCGTTGGGATTCCAGGGCGGCCCGCAATAGGGTCAGGGCGAGGTTGGCGGCGGTGGGGATGCCGGGTTCGTCGGGGCCGGCTGGGGTTTTGCTGTACCAGTCTAAAAGCGCATCGACACCGGGGCGGATTAATAGGGTTTCGCGTTCCAATTCTTTTTCAATGTTGACGCCGGTGTCACCTTCTTTTACCGGCAACGCGGCTCCGATGAGGAAATGGGCCTGATCCAGCTCGGTTTTAAGTTCGCGGCGCTGGCGAAGCCGCATGAATTGGAAGCGATCATAAATAGGAACGCGCTTAACGAGTTTGTCGTGTTCGGTAATCCAGGGGCTGGTGCCGGTGCGTTCAAAATCGCGCTGCTGGATGGCGGTGCCGCGCAGGAGTTTGCTGATTTCATCGCGGCTGTAAGCGGATTTGGTACCAAAGAGCCGCAAATATTGGTAAACCACCGGTTGAGCCAAGCTGGGCGGGCGCTGGCCGGGTTGGCCAGCGCTTTCATCGAGCAATTGGTTGATGCCCAATAAGGCGTCACGGATAGAGAGGACGGCAGCTTCACCGCCGGGGGCGGAAACGAGCACTTTGCCATAATGACGGCTGAAAAATTCCAAGGCTTTGCCGCGCAGGATGACGCGGATATCGGCATCGGATAGGCCGCGGCTGCGGTAGGATTCCAAAACAGGCCGGAGGCGTGCCAATTCGCCTTTTACCCATTGGCGCATTTTAGGCCAGGAGACGGGTATTGGTTCTTCAAGCTGTTTACGGCAAACGTGGATGATGTCGTATTCGATTTTCTTGGATACGAACTCCGCCCCTTCACCCTTTGGTTTCGTCGCTGCGGATTGGATATGTGGCCTCCAGCAACCAGCCGGAATCAAAGAGGCTCTGGAGCAACGATATCCAAGGTTCATCGGCGCTGTGGTGAAAAGTGAAAGCCATAACGCCGCCATCCTTGAGCACGCGGCGGCATTCTGTCCAACATCCAGTCATAAGGCTCTGATAGGCGGCATTGGCGGCGGACAGCGCCCCGGCGATTGACCGCAAACCAGCAGCGCCTTGGATGTGTCAGCCAGCGTTGGCTGCGTTATACTTTCGCCATGTCAAAGAACAAAACTTATTTTGTTTGTCGTCAATGTGGTGCCATGCAGCCGAAGTGGATGGGAAAATGCCCCGACTGTGGCACATGGGACTCGATGGAAGAACTTACCGAGGCGACTGCCGACCCCCATCGGCCTAAAGCTGCCGTTAGCGAGGGGGCTTCGGGTGGAAGGGCATTTCTGTCGGAAGATGATTTGCCCGCCCGGCCTATCGGCGAGATTCCGCCGTTCGAGACGCCACGCATATCATCGGGCATAGGGGAGTTTGATCGTGTGCTGGGCGGCGGCGTGGTGCCCGGCTCGGCCATTCTGCTGGGCGGGGACCCCGGCATAGGAAAGTCCACGCTGCTTATTCAGGCCGGCGAGCAACTGGCCCGACGCGGCAGCCGCGTGCTTTATGTAACGAGTGAAGAATCGGCCCAGCAAACGCAGCTTCGCGCACGGCGGCTGGGCGCCGGGCACGAAAAGCTGCTGGTATATGCCCAGTGCAACCTGGAAAAGATAAGTCGGCAGATTCAGAAGTTGCGTCCGGATATTTGCATGATTGATTCGGTGCAGATGATTTATCAGCCAACGAACACGTCGCCGCCGGGCTCGGTTTCGCAACTTAAAGATTGCTGCAGCGACCTGATATATCTGGCGAAAACCGGCGGTACGGCCGTGTGCCTGGTGGGCCATGTCACCAAACAAGGGATGCTCGCCGGCCCCAAACTTCTTGAGCACATTGTTGATACGGTGCTATATTTTGAGGGCGACACGCATCACGACCATCGGATTGTGCGATGCGTAAAAAACCGCTTTGGCGGCACATTGGAGGTTGGGCTTTTCCGGATGGGCCAGGCCGGGCTGGAACCGGTGGATGATGCGGCATCGCTTTTTTTAGAGCCGCATGCCGAGGCCCCGAGCGGCAGCGTGGTAACGGCAGCGCTTCAAGGCTCGCGTGTGCTGCTGGTGGAGGTTCAGGCTCTTACCGCTGAAAGCATGCTGGGGGCCGCGCGTCGGAAGGTCAGCGGATGCGATTCGGGCCGGGTGGCCATGATTATTGCCGTGTTAGAAAAGCGGGCCGGCCTGCGACTTGTTGATCAGGATGTATTCGTCA
Source organism: Phycisphaerales bacterium (assembly GCA_013044165.1). Classification (GTDB taxonomy): domain Bacteria; phylum Planctomycetota; class Phycisphaerae; order WQYP01; family WQYP01; genus JABEVB01. The sequence continues at coordinate 1,285 of JABEVB010000117.1, read as the reverse complement.
ATATTGTTGGGGGAATTAAGGTGACCGATCCATCGGGCGATGCCGCCATTGCGCTGGCCATCGCGGGTTCGGCCATGAAGCGCGGCCTGCCGGGTAGGGCTTTGGTGCTTGCTGAGCTTGGGCTGCTCGGTGAGTTTCGGGGTGTAAGCAATTTGTCGCAGCGGCTTGGCGAAGCAAGCCGACTGGGCTTTAAGCAGGTTATTCTACCGGCGCGGCACAGCGCCAACGACAGCGCGGCCGTAAAAGAGGCGCAGCGAACCATGCAGGTGCACTTGTGTCAGACGATAGACCAGGCCGTGCGGTTATTGGAGTAGATCGGCGATGTAAGCTGCGCTGGCGGTTGCTGATAATAAATGAGCGTGGTGTAAGCGCTTGCCTGAAAAATGAGCCGGAGGTTAGTTCTGCGATCCATAGTCGAGGATGTGGATGGCGGCGCGGTGCTTTGGCGGTAGTTCAACGACGTATAAATGTTTCAGTCGCCAAGCGGTGCGGAACCATAGGTCCATGGCGTGCGAAAGCTGCGGCGTAAGGTGCGATCGCCAAAGACCAAAGCTTGTGCCGGCGGCGGAGACAGGGCGGAACACATGTCCGCGCGATATGAAACAGGTGCGGGGGCGTTTCCAAAGGGTTCTGGGCATGGCGTGACGCCACGATTTTATGGTGCCCACGGCGGGCATGGGCGGTTGGATGCCGGCCGCTGCGGCGCGGCGTAAACTGATTAAGGCCGGGGCAGCGGTAAGGTGCATTTGCAGTGTGCCACCGCTACGGCTTAATGCGACTGTGGCTTGCAGGTTGAAATAGTCCTTTGGGGATATAACCAGTGGCAAAGGTGGCAAGCCTTGGGCGGTGGTCCAGCGCATGGTGACCGGGCGAACAGGATAGAGTAAATCGTACTGTTGTATCAATCGTAATCGCGCGGCCGCGCAGGTCGTCGTCCATGCCATGCGGATGGGTGCCGGTCGGGCGGTTGCAGCCAGCCAACCACTGCCGGCGAGCGTTACAAGAGCGGCCAGCAGCGCAAAGGTAGCTGTTCGCTTTATTGGGTGTGTGGTTAGCAGGGTTGTCACCCATAGCAAAAGGAGCATGGTTGGAATGTATAAGATGACCGGCCAATACCAATGGCCCGGAGCATGTGGGGCACCAATGTGCCAATCAGCCAGCTTGGCATTGATGAGAGTCGGCGGAGGGATGCAGCTTGTTCCGCGGCCTAGCTCCCAGAGTTCGTGAGCGGTGGCGGTACCCTGAGAGCCTGTTTGAAAACTCCGGCGGGATCGTCTTGCGGCCC
>JABEVB010000116.1 GCA_013044165.1 Phycisphaerales bacterium | reverse complement strand
GCGCTTGGAGCGATGAGGCTATTTACTTTATTGCGCCCCCTCCGCCGCCTTTCGAAGCGTAAGAAAGGCCTCCTTAAGCGTATGACTCACGGCACTTGTGGGTTCTGCAAGCAAAAGCGACTGATAGGCATCAAGAAAATCGGTGCGAAGCCTATGAAAGAGATGCAGAAAGTGTCGTAGAAAACTCAAACAGTCCAAAATCGCTATTTCTACACCACCAAGCTCATCATATTTCTCGGCCGCATATTGTCGCGCCATCGGATCAATCGTCTCCGTCGTAATAAAGATGTAGTTCTGCAGCGTCGCTGTGTGCGGCTTAATCTTTTCCAAGGCAATGTTAATGTCGGCAACTGTCACTGATTTTGCCTTCATCTCGTAGGCCGTAATAACGCCCTCATCATCTACAAGCGCGATTCCAATATCACCCGCAGACCCCGTTTGTTTGTCAGCCGCATTATGTGCTTGGAGCGGCACTGCTCGCTCGCCAAGCCTATGGGCCGCAGCTTTATATGCCGCTGCCACAACCAGTACTGGAACGCGCGACGAATTTTTGCATACAAGGTGCTGACCGATAAGAGCAACTATATCCTCAGCCGACAGTGGCAGCCTGTCAGCACTACGCCGAATGTCTCGAACCAGTCCTTGAATGCTGGATTGCCGATGGTCACGCTCAAGCACCAACAGGCGCAGGGTCTCCGCCAGAACGGTTTTAGCCGCCAGACGTCCGCTTTGAATGTCTTCAAAAAGTAGCAGTTAAGCTTTGTACATTTCCGCGGGGCGGCCTTCGAGCTCTATGCCGACATTCAAGACGGTGTTTTTTGTGCGGAAGCCTGGCGTCAAAAATGCGGTCGTCGAGTTCAGCGGCAGGTGATAAGGAGCTTCAAGCAGGCGCTGAATGTATTTTTCATCGTAAAGTCGCCCGGAATAGGCATCGCCTTTAGTTTCACCGGCGATATCTGTGTAGGGCTTGCGAATATCCAATTTGGGAACCGCAGCCTTGGCGAGCGTACAAGCGAGCAGTGCGCGCACACCCGCTCGGTTTTTCAAGCATAGGGCCACGGTCTCGACCCGCGATCGCACAGCGGCATCAGCAATGAAGGATCGGTCGGCCCGCTTTACCGCGTTTGCATAAAGCTTTTCAATCGCCTTAGAACAGTAATCCATGCTTGTTGATCTTTCCGCTGCTGACCGTTGAGGGTTCATAATTCGTCCAGAGGGCTTCCACCCTTTTACCTTTCGTGGAATGATTGGTCTTGGACGCACCAAGCGTCTTGAACCAACGACCGGGTGGGTACAGCTGATCCATAAGCTTGCACGGATAGTTCGAAATGGCAACCTTGCCCTGCACCGCGTGGAGCACCTTGGCAAGCGAGCGATGCTGATCATCGGTCATTTCGTAACCGTAGGCTTTTGCGTCGCCACGGGTTTCGTGAATATAAGGAGGGTCGCAATAAAACAGAGTCTCCGGAGAGTCGTACAGGTGAATGATCTGAATCGCCGGGCGATTTTCTATTTGCACGCGAAGCAGGCGATGGGCGATTTCCGGCAACATATTTACCCCGCCTAACCAACGACTTATCACCCCGCTCATGCCTGCTCTGCTGGTATTCTTACAATTTGCCCAACGCCCTATGGTGGCCGTCTGGGCCAGTCCGGTGCGCACTTGCCGAGCCCGTACATAGAAGCGCCGCGCACGTTCCAGCGGGGCAACAGCGGGATCGAGCTGGCAAGCGAGCGCAAACTCTTCACGCGAAAAAGGCGTCAGGCCGATTGCTTCCACTAATTTTTCCTTCTCCTCCCGCAGAACACGAAAAAAATTGCATACCTCGCCATCCATATCGTTGTACGTCTCGATGGCTGACGGCGGGCGATTCAGGAGCACGGCGCCCGATCCGGCGAACGGCTCGCAATAATGGTGGCATGGCGGCAGCAGCGGCAGTAGCCAATCCAAATGCGAAAACTTACCGCCGTACCAGCCAAATGGAATCAGTTTCTTTGCGGAAAGCCCCGAAACACGGGGCGGTTTGGAGATGCGAGCTACTTTACCGTGACCCCGCGTTTCGACGGCTTCAAGCACCTGCGTATCCCTAATCATGCGCTAATCCTTTACCACCTTCGGTATAGACTATAGCCGCTGAAGCATACGTCCTCAACCGGTTACGCCAAAGGCGATATAAATCTTAAACGAAAAATGCTAACCCCTGATTTTTTGTTAGCAGAAGGCCACACGCCCGCCGCGCTTCCCACAAGCATCGGCAGTAGACCCGAGCAGGTGAATGCGATGGCCTAATTCTTCTGTCGAATGATCTGCCACCTGATTTGTCTCCAGCCAACTCAGAGACCTGCAGCATATCAACAATACGAACCCGCAAGGAAATTCTTGTAATCAAATCGCCTTCAACCTTAACTTCGGCTCGATAACCGCCCCCGCCCTCCCGCACGGCACTGCCTCGCAGAAGCCATAATTGTCTGAATAAACCTTTACATCAGCCGTCTTTCAACGATAATGCGTGCCAATGGCAGAGCAACTCACCGGGGAACCCATGGGCGTCGCGGAACAAGTATCTCATATTAAGCAGCGCATCGCCGCCGCCGCGCTTAAGGCCCGGCGATCGCCCGATGAAGTAACGCTGGTGGCCGTTACCAAATATGCCACAGCGCAGCAAATTCACGAACTGATTGCCGCCGGAGTGCGCGATCTGGGCGAAAGCCGCGTACAACAAATGCAGTCGCATATTGATGAGGTTAATGGCTGGCTCGCCAGCGGCAGTGCCCCATCCTCCGGTGCGGCGCTGCCCACCCCGCACGAGCTTCGTTGGCACATGATAGGCCATCTGCAGCGCAACAAGGCCAATCAGGCTATCAGTTTAGCCTGCTGCATTCACAGCATAGACTCCCTGCGCATCGCCGAAGAAATTAACGAGCTTGCCGCCCGGCTCGATCAACCCGTCAAGGTGCTCATGGAAGTCAACACCAGCGGTGAGGCTTCAAAATTTGGCGTTTCGGTTCCGGCGGCAACGCATCTGTGCGAACAAATAGAAACCATGGGCAACCTGTCGCTGGTGGGGCTTATGACCATGGCCCCCCAAACCAATGATCTGGAAAAAGCCCGTTATTGCTTTGGACTGCTGCGCGAGCTTTTTGAAGAAATCCGTTTTCACAAAATGGCCGGCGAGCAGTTTGAGCATCTTTCCATGGGCATGAGCGGCGACTTTGAAGTAGCCATCGAAGAAGGCGCTACACTGGTTCGCATCGGCAGCGCGCTCTTTGGCCCGCCGCCAACCCAAACTCCCACCGAAACCGCCGGCAACACCAATAAAAGCGCATGAGCATAAAAGCTCATCAATATGCCGCGGGCCTGCACATATGGGCCGGGACTCCCAATAACAGGGCGCCACTTTTAAACCAATGATTTGCGCCAATGCGGCATAAACGCCAGCAGGGCCACCGGCCGCGGCAGCAGCAGGTGTCACCAGATCGTACGAACGGCCTTTGATTGTCGAATGGCCTCATCCGCCGTAATCAATGCGATTCCCTGATCCCATGCGGTCGCTCCAATGATGCGATCCGCCGGATCCTTGGGATAACTTGCCGGAAGCTGCGATATTCGCGCGCATGCGCGACCGCTTATGGGCAAGACAATAAATCGCATCTCAATCTCCCGCAGAAAGAATTCCAGGCTGATCTCAAGATCAATGCGTCGCTTGCTTACCAGCATCGCTAGCTCCAGCAGACTCATATCCTAAATTGCCAGCCCATCACCATTGGCTCTGGCCTTGTCAATCGCTGCTGCCGCCCTGGCCGACAGTTCGTTCGGGGCAAAGGCCAGCCAGACCACAATATGCGTATCAACAAGTATCACGTCAGATCGCCCCATTCTCGAGCAGACAACGCCGGCGCGACAATATCGCCGCGGATGGCGCCTTTGCCGCGGAGAAAATGATATATGTCGTCGGTCTCCATTTCAGCAGGTACCAGTTTCGCGACAACCTTGCCACGCTTGGTAATGACGACCGTTTCCCGCCGGGCCTGAACCACATCCATAGCCGCTAGACATCGAGCCTTAAACACGCTTGCCGACATTGTTTTCATGATTGTCTCATTTACCATGGTCATTATACCATGGTCATGTTATGCCTGCCAAAGAGGCTTTCGTAATGCCGCCACGATCCGCTTTATAACCGGCCCACAAAGGACGTTATTCTCGCGGGCCAAACCAGCCGTTGTTGTTCTAACTTTTTACGTCCAATAACCAATTTGCCGAGAACATCGCAACTTCCGGCACATCATCGCCGAGGAGTTAGCGGTGCGGATGGAACGCTCCCGGACAAGAAACCATCAAACCTATAATAGCTGCACGCAGAACTGCCGCTTTGAATTACGCCAACAGCGAGTAAAACCTTGGTGATGTTTCATCGCAGAGCCACGCATCCGAGAGGTTTGCGCCGAACAAACAATTCTCTAAGCATCCGCAAACGGACGATTATGAAGCGGCACGGCCGACTTATTCCTCCAGAACTTCCGGCTGCATACGCAGCATCTGCAGCAGGTTTTCTTCATTTTCTACCGGTTGAATCCAGCCGATTTTGAGCATGGCTATCGTTGCGGCCATTCCAAAGATAAAGCCAGCCACATGGCTGATGTGCGCCACCGCTCCGCCGCCATTGATCATCCCAAAGACATCGAGCAGAAAGTATGCCAGCAGCAACCAATAGGCTGAAATATCAACAGTACCGTCAATATCCCACCAAAACCAGTAGTAACACGAAATGTTGTTGCGCGGATACAAAACAAAAAAGGCCCCCATCACTCCCATAATAGCGCCCGATGCGCCAAGGCACGGTATGTGCGGGCCAAAGCTTAAATACACAATGCTCTCAAATATGCCTGCGCCAAAATACAAAGCCGAAAACACTCCATGCCCCAGGCGAGCATCCACCGCGCAGCCAAACAGAAACAGGAAAAACATGTTGCCCAGCAGATGCACCCAGCCCTCGTGCACCAACAGGCTTCCAATAAGCTGCGTAAGCTCAAAGTGGCCCGGCTCAAGCATAAAGTGATCCATCACGTCGTCAGGTTGATTAGCCGGTATGTCCATTACAAACTGACCGTGCGCAAAAGCCATATCAGCCTGATGGTCGCGATTCCATTGCCCCATTGAGGAAAACAGAGCGATGCTGATGATGCACGTCACCAAAATCAGCGCCGCATTGGCAATAGGCCAACGGTGCATGGTGACATCGGGACGATGCGGCACAAACATACATCGGCTCCTGATGATGGGCCATAAGACGTTTTCTTTACGTATGATTTACACGATTATAACGGTGCCGGCAAAAAACGCCGAGCAGGAATGATAGCCCCAATCGGTTCCGCAGGCCCGCTACCTGCATTACATTTTTTCCGGCGTTTTGACGTAAAACTCACGCAGGTTGCACAACCACGCAGCCAGCAGGGTGCATACAATCCCACCCACCAGCAGCACCAGGATGCAGGTGAGGCTTTGCGGGTAACCCACCAATTGGCCATGACTGTTGAGCGCGAGTTTCCAATTGTCGGCAGCAAGATTCTGGGAAGTACCTTGGCTGGTGGGCACAATAAAAGCAAGCCAGCGATAGGCAATCAATCGCGTGTAATAAATCACCGTGAGCAGGCGAATGCTGAACGGTAAGTTGGCCAGCAGGCCCTCTACCAAGGCTATGTAAATTAACCCCGCCACCAGCACACGGCGCGTGAGCATGCCTATCAAACCAAACAGGCATCCATACACCGCCGCCGCCAAGGCTGCCAGCACACAAGCCTTTGCGCAGCGGGCGGCCACTACCGACCCATGCCCGGCTCCAACATAAATGACACCATAGGTCAGAATATTGGCGAGCACCAGCAAAACGACCATAACGGTAATGGCCGCGGCCAGCTTGGTCATGTACATCAGCCACTTGGGCACGGGCCGCGTGAGCAAATAGGTCAGGGTCTGTTCTTCCTGTTCATCCTGAATGACGCCTGATGCGTAAACCAGCGCCGTCAGCGGCACCAGCGCCTGAGGCATAAACATAAATGCCAGAAAAAACTCCAGCATTTCGCGCGGCACGCTGGCCGAGGTAAGCCGCAGCACTCCAGCCAATATGCCCGGCACCGAAAGCAAAATCGCCACCATAAGCCAGCGTTTGCCATGCTGATGTTGCCGAAGCGACAGCCCGTAAAGTGCCCAGACGCTTCTAAAAAGCGAACGCGAAGGAAGCTCCGGCGCACTGGCTGTTGGCGGCCCACCGCCGGCGACAGCAGCGGACGCCGCGCGTGTTGCTGCGCTGGGTTTAGTTTGCTTCATCTACCCACCAAGTATTTAAACACTGCTTCAAGGTTATCATCCAGGGAGTACACTTCACGAAGATCAGAGCCGGAGGCGGCAAGTGCAGGCAGCCGCGAGTAAAACAGGTCGGGCTGTGAGGTCTCCACAACAATGGCTTGAGAAGCCTCCTGCACATTAATGCCCTGAACATCAGGCCAGGTAATCATGGTGGCCGCCAGCGCACGAGCCTGCGGCGACGCAAGCACAATGCGATGCGGATGTTGATCCATAAGGTTACGGATGTCGCGAATATGCCCCTGCGCCAGCAATCGGCCGCGGTTGAGCAGAATAATCTGCGAGGTCAGCGCTTCAACCTCATAAAGCACATGGCTTGAAACCACCACGCTGCGGCCGGCAGCGGCAAGCCGATGGATAATTTCGATCAGATCATGCCTCGCCACGGGGTCGGTGCCGGTCATAGGCTCATCCAAAAAGAGCACCCGGGGCTGGTGCACCATGGCTTGGGCCAATTTGGTGCGTTGCCGCATGCCTTTGGAGTACCCGCGAATGGCGCGTTTTTTGTGCGGCGTCATGCCAACGGCTTCCAGCGCATCATCGGCGGCGGCCTTGGCGAGCCTTGGCGCAAAGCCCGCTAGGCGAGCACAGGTGGCTACAAAATCCTGCCCGCTCATCCACTCATAAAAGGCATCTTGCTCGGGACACAAGCCCACCTGATGGTACAGGTCGGGGTTGTTCCACGCCGGCGTACCCAGCACCCGTACCTGTCCCTTGCTGGCTCGAAGCTGGCCGGTCGCCAATTGCAGCATGGTGGACTTGCCCGCCCCGTTGGGACCAAGCAGGCCCGTGATGCCCGGCTGCACCAGCACGCTGAGCTTGTTCAGACCAATCACGCTGCCATACCACTTGCTTACCTCGTGGAATGCAACGATCGGCTCTATTTGAGGCGATCCATCGTCCGGATGGATCTGTGGAGAATCCATAAACAGATTCCTAAAACACAGGCGAGCACGCCAGCCGCCCAATACCACGGATAGCGCGGGCCAAGATACCGCGCCAGCACACGCTGCCGATGCGGCCCCGGTGGCAGCAGCTTGCCGATGCTGCGCCAGGCCTCGTTTGTTTGCAGCAACTGCTGCCCGATGCGGGCTAAATCGCCCGTGTAAGACGCCAGCGAGCGCCAATCGCGGGTGGCGTCTGCCTCGCGCAAGGCCTCATAGCGCTGCCGGTAGAGCCGCCAGCCATTTTGCTCATTTGGCGGCATGCCAAACCCGTTGGGTGCCTGGCTGCCTTGTGGTTGCCGGCTCCGATGCTTGACCATCCATTGGCGGGCATCAAAGCGTAACTGATGCTGATGCACATGTTCCAATACGCCGCTGCCGATTCCGCCTATAAACCACACCCCCAGCCACAGCAGCGCCACATAACGCGAATTACGGGTCAGCGCCGAGAGCGCCAGCATAAGCGTGCCGGCACAGATGGCAATGACCGCTCCATAAACAACAGCCGCGAACAAAATGCCGATGGTCTGTGGAACAATTGTAATATCAAGCGAAAACAACAGGCCAAGAATATACGCTACGATGGCCGGAGCGATCATCACCATCGCCAGAAAAAACACAATCACGCCGAACTTACCCAAAAAATAGTCGCTGCGCCGCAGCGGCCGCGAAAAATACAGCGGCAGCGCATTGACGCGCAAGTCCTGACTGATGAGGTTTGGGCCAATGAGCAGTATCACCACCATTGAAAAGTACAACTCGGTATGCATGAAGTAGCCATAGGCCAACCGCCACACATCCACCCGGTAATGCAAGGGTGCCGCCACCACGCCAGGGTTCATAAACGCCATAAAGCTGACAAAGGTTGAAACCAGCGAACTTTTTCGCTCAAGCAGGCCCCACATCGCCAGCAGGCACGACAACGTCAGAGCGGGCGCCCATGCCGCAAAAAGCACATAACGCACATACCGCGTGCGCATGCTTACGCGAATGCCTTGCCGTGCCACCGCCAACCAGCGCCAACGATGGCCCGCCAGTCGTCCGGTCCAATGCTGATAGCCTTGATCCATAATTGGCATCAGTGAGGCTCCAACGCATTCAGAAATACTTCTTCCAACGTGCTGCGCTGCGGACGCAGATGACGAATTTGCGATTGACTTTCGGCGGCAGCCTGCCACACCATCGCCATTGCGGCCCCTTCGGGCAATTTTACCGCCAGCAGTTCGCCCCGAACGGCCAACGCACAGCCGGCCGCCGTCAGCCGCTGATTAAACGCCTCGCTCGGCTGCTTGAGCCTCACTTCATAACAATTGGCGCGAGCCTGCTTAAGCTCGCTGATAGGCCCCTGCAGAAGCAGCCGGCCATTGCCCAGCACAACAATATAGTGGCACACAGCCTCGACGTCGGGCAATAAATGACTCGAAAAAATCAGGCTCATCCCCTTGTTATGAGCCAAGTCGGCGGCGAGGCGTAAAATATCTTCGCGGCCCGCCGGGTCCATTCCATTGGTTGGCTCATCGAGTATGAGCAATTGAGGGTCGTGTACGATAGCCCCAGCCAACTTGAGCCGCTGTTTCATGCCGGCCGAGTACGATTCAACCTTGCGATAGCGCACTTCACCCAGGCCCGTATAGTCGAGCACTTCGTGGGCGCGTTGCATGGCATCGGTTGCGGGCATACCTACCAACTCGCCCGCATACGCCACAAATTCAATGCCGGTAACGCCCGGAAACAGACACTCATCCTCCGGCGCAAAACCGACCTGCCGGCGAATGTCCAGCGCATGGTGGGCAATATTCAGCCCCAGCACTTGGCCGCTGCCGCTATTAGGACGAATCAACCCCAGCAAAGTACGAATCATAGTGGTTTTGCCCGATCCGTTGGGGCCCAAAAGGCCAATGGCGCCGGATGGCACGCTAAGTGAAAGATCACTTAGCGCCGTGAGCGCTCCATATTGCTTGGTAATACCTGCAAGCTCAAAAAGAGGCTCGCCGCGACCGTCGCTCATGTAGTGGGTCCTTTGCCTGCACCTTGCGGTACCAAACACGTTAACACCGGCGGCCATCGGGCGATGTCAGGGCACGACAATTACCTGCGGAAATCGTCGCTTAAGCGCCACTTGCTCTGCGGTGGCCATGGCCCACGTCGGATAGTCGCCTGATTGCACCAGATAAAGCCAGCGTCCCCCCACCTCGCTCGGCACGACAACAGCCGGAATATGCTGCATATGCAGGTAAGCGGCTTCTCGTGAGGCCGCAGTCAGCACCGTAAAAGCCGCATACTGCAGGGCGAAATGCGTCATATTAATGCGTTCAAGCGCAAACTGGGCCGGCGGCGACGTCGGAAAGTCCTGTAACAGCCGGGCAAAATAAATTCGAGCCGCACTCCATTGCCCTTCGCTTTGCAAAGCCGCCCCCAGCCGAAACAGCAACCACGCACCGGGAGCCAGGCTTGGGTCGGAGGAAATGGACGCCTCATAATAGGTGACCGCAGCGGAGTAATTGTGCTTCATGTAAGCCATGTCACCCAGGGAGCGGTAACTTTTGGCGGTAAGGTCCGGGCGTTTGCTGCAGGCGATGGCCGCCCGGTATGCGACCTCCGCGCCCGCAAGGTCGCCGCGAGCCTCACAAGAAATTCCCTTAAGATAATAAGCCTCATCCACATTGGGGTTGTGGCCATACTTTTGAATGTATTCGTTTGCCGTGGCATTGGAACTGGCGTAACTGCCGCTCTGATACTGGCTGAAGCCGGCGCTTAGGGTTTTGCCGGGGTGCTGTTGGGCGCAACCAGCCAGCAAAGCCGCCATCGCCAACAACGACAATAGCCCACTGCGACGCCAAGCGCCACGGAGACGTTGAATTGTAGAAAGCCGCATGATGAATCCCTTCAGGCTATGACCAGCGGCGTCCAAACCGCATCGCCAAGGTTATGTTAACGGCAATTCATACGATGGGTAAAGCGCATAAGAGCCTGTTTGAAAAGGCTGGTGCGGTCGGATTGCGGCCCAGAGTGGCCGGATGCAAGGCCGCAGTTCCGAGGCATATTCGAAAATATGGCGAGGAGCGAGAACGCAGCAGACGGCCGCCCTGGGCCGCAAGACGATCCCGCCGGAGTTTTCAAACAGGCTCT
>JABEVB010000017.1 GCA_013044165.1 Phycisphaerales bacterium | reverse complement strand
TTGAAGAGGACTCATCCCTAGTACGAGAGGATTAGGATGGACGGACCCCTGGTATACCAATTGCCCCGCTAGGGGCACAGTTGGGTAGCTATGTCCGGAAAGGATAAACGCTGAAAGCATCTAAGCGTGAAACCACCCTCAAGATGAGACGTCCCTATAGCCTCCAGCTAGACTAGCTGGTTGATAGGCCGGAAGTGTAAGTGCAGTAATGCATTGAGCTGACCGGTACTAACAGGCAATTGGCTTGGCCACTTTGATTTTTGATCGTTGTAAGTGGAGTGCTTAGGCACTTTACCGTAAGCGACTGATTCAAGGACCAGGCACACCAGCCACTTAAGTAGCTGGCGCTCTTTGATTTTCAAGCGCGGACTAAAAGTCGTCTTATGCCCATCACGCAATCTTCATTCGCCAAAGAACGGCGAAAGCAAGTTCCCTGGAATGGTTGGGAAACCAGCCATTCCGGTTTTCTGGTGCTCTTACGTCAGAGGCAACACAGCTTCCCATTCCGAACAGCACCGTAAAGCTCTGACGGCCGATGGTAGTGCCCACAGGTGCGAGAGTAGGTTGGTGCCAGATTTATGACCGCGGTCCTCCCAAAAGGGGGCCGCGGTCTTTTTTTTCGTGAACAGGTGGCGAGGCGTAGCGAAGCCCCGCAGCCATCCGGCTTACACCGGATGCCACGGCTTGTCGCGGGCATTTAAGCTGGCACGACGACGACGGTCTGGTTCTGCTGGGGTGCTGATGGTGGAAAGCTCAGTGTATGCGTACCTGTATCGGCCTGAATATAATATTCAAATATTTCCACACGTTTGGGCATCGGGGGTAGTTTTGCCCGGTAGACCCTGCGGCGGATGTGCTCCAGTGCAATTGGCTTGAAGGTTTCTTCGGCTAGTGGTCGCCACATCAGAGAGCCTCGGATGGATGATTCCGCGGCGTCGGAAAGAATCAGCACCTGAAGTTCCAGTGATTCGCCCCGTTGGATGCTGGTACGCAAGGTCGGGACGATCAGTCGCGCTTCGCCTTGGTATGTCATGACGGGGTTTGCGGATTCTGGCAGGGCGTGGCCAAGCTCTCGCTGCAAGACTGTATCGTGTAGGTTGAGAAACTGGTCGCGAGTTCTTGTGTGTTGCTCAAGATTGGCGAGCGTTCCAAGTTCGCCCCGGGTGGACACAGCCGCAAGTTGATAACGCAGCATCTTAACCCAATGCCGGGTCAGCTTGAGGCGAATCGCCAGAGCTTGTTTGAGCTGCCGCTGCCGTTGGGCCGGAGCGATCGTCTTGTTGAGCAGCTTCTGCACGGCGGAATCAAGCGATGCTCGCAGGCACCCCAGGTGAGCTTGCTCACGCGCGTAGCGAAAGGTGTTGAGTTGATTTAAAAATCGCTCCTGGCAGGATCGGCCCATTACCCGCGGCGCAATGGCTGCGAAGCGGTCTACAAATGTCCAACTGCGGCGAACGCTGCTCCAAGGCGCCCCTTGAGCTGGAATATCACCGGGGCCGGTCATCCAAGTGACGGATCGAGGCATCTTGGGGCCGTCAATCTCGCAGAAGATATCCCGTGCCTCCTTGGCGACATTGGGGCCGAAATGAGCTGCTGCGTAATCGAGGTAAAAATCATCAATGGGCATGGAGCGGTCTTTGGCTGCCTGGGGGTTTGGGAAGTGTGATATGGAGGCAATCGAGACATTGGAAGGGGCCCACGATTGGTCCCAGCCGGCGGCGGCCAATGCAGCTATGTTTGGTGCGACGGCTTTTGTTCGCCAATGAATACCGAATAATCCGGTGCAACCATACCTATGAGCGGCCAGAGCATCAAAACGCATGCGTCCTGCATAGGGCTGCGGCGCTGTCAGATGCGGGTCGTTTTCGAGCCAGGGTATGGCCCACTTATCGCGGCCATGAATTGCGGCAAATGCTGTGTCCAGAGGCGTGTTGCCGATATCGCGGCTGATCGCGCTCAGGGGGACATCTTTGGGCAAAACTCTATCGAGTGCCGCCCGGTTGCCTTGGGGCCCAAGCACCCAGCCGCAGGTGGCTAATTTTATGTGTGATTGAGTCGCGGCCAGTGCGCGCAAAGCGGCCTGAACGTCTCCCACCACAGCCGCGCACTGCTGCGGAGAGTTGCCTTCCCAAGTCCAGGATTCCGGCATCCAGAGCCAGTAGTAATCGGTCGGGCAGGCTCGCGCGACGCGGGTGAAGATTCCTTCGTAGAGTTTCTCCACGGTGGCGATATCCGCAGGGGTAAGGCCTGCGGCTTTCAGTCGGAGGCGTACCGCCGGTGGAATGGCTAGAGGCGTTTCGGTGCCGAGGCAGGTTTTTATGCCACAGCGTTTGGCCCACGAAAAAGCCGCCTGAAACATGAGTCCCACGCGATTGAATAACTCGTTGCATTGGGTGGGCGTTGTTGGCTCGGGCATCAGGCCCTGCATGACGTCCGGGCCGTAGGTGTTGTGGTCAAAAAGCAGGGCGGCCCCCGCGCAGAATTGGTCGGTTTTTATGGAGGCAAAGCCCCACATGCCATTGCGGGCTGTGTTGGCCCAGGCGGCGGGGTAGCTTGCCGTTACGCTGCCGGATGGCGTGATATCTTGGTGTGGGCCGATCCATACGGCCGGTTCGGGTCCAACGGGGCCGGCGGGGTAGCAATGTAACCCGATGAAATTCATCCGCATTTTCGGCAACTGGCCGATGATGGCCAGATAGTCCTGCTGATTCCACCAGTCGGGTCCTTCGGGAAAGTCGTGAAACGGTTGAATGCCGCGTAGGTTAAATAACGGCTTGCCTCTTTCAGAGACGCTTGGCAGCGGCCAGGGGAGGCGATCATCGGGAATGACGTCGCCGTGCAAATAAAATCGAACGCCAAGCAATTCAATGAATCGGTAAGCTCCATAAAGCGTTCCAATGCTGTCGCCGCCGACAATAAGCACACGTGGTTTGCCGGCGAGCAGCATGCTTTGCAGAAGATATTCCTGCGGGCCAAGATTCATCGCTTGCTGCTGCCACGCTTGGCCGGCGCAGAGTTTAGCTACGGCTGCGTTGGTTTTATCGCCAACGACCAGTTCTGCTGCGTCAAGCTGGTGTATGTTGCCTGTTATGACGGGTTGCCGACCGGTTCGCAGATAGATGTACCGCCGCAATTCGAGAATGGCCAACTGCTGCTGGGTGGTGGCCGCCTGCGGCGTTTGGTGCTGCTGCGGTTGCCCCAGCGAATCGGCCAGCCCGCCAAGCCCACCCGCCGCTGCGAGCATGGCTGACGTTACCAGAAAGTGTCGCCGCGATAAGGTGTTTTCAAAAGCATCTTCAGGCATATATCGCTCCGGTAAGAGAGGTTAGCCAATCGTCATGATGAGGTGCAGTGAGAGGGTTTTCAACCCACGGTTTGTTCCACGGCATATAAGAAGAATAATGCGATTTTCTGCGCCTTTTTTGGTGGGGCCATTGGTATCCGGGCTTGGCACTCTGGGGCAAGCAACTGCATATTCGAACTCCCATACACTCTGCCATGCGTGCGATGTGCCGTTGCGACGAGGTGA
>JABEVB010000016.1 GCA_013044165.1 Phycisphaerales bacterium | reverse complement strand
TTTTCCTCGCCACCCAGTTTGTAATATTGTGACGTTCCTGATGCACGCCATTTTCTTTGTGATTTTTTGACTTCGTGGTGAATTTTTCTTCTTCGCGCCTTCGCGCCTTCGCGGTGAATAACGTCGTCTTGAATAATCTCTCCGTGTCTCCGTGGCTCTGTGTGAGACTCGTTGCGCACTCACCCTGGATTTGCCAACGGTTGCAGGCAGGATGCCTGCGCTCCGATGCAGACAGGATGCCTGCGCACCATCCGCTGCGGCTAGTTACCCCCGGCAAGCCGGAGGCTATGGTGAATGGGAAATCAGATTGTTGCAAGTTCTGCATCATCGAATCAAATTCCCTGTATACGAGTTAACCACCATAATTTCGGTGTTGCTGGCACTGGGCGCGGTGCTGCCGGTGCTGGGTATGGTTACGACTACACCGGGCGAGCTGGTGTTGTCTGCGCCGGAGGTGGAGTTCCACCAATCCTTGTAATCTGCTGCGCCATCTGGGTTGGCCATGGCGGCGAGATAACTGCGGATAACCATGTGGCCGGAGGCATCGAATACGATGGCACGAGCGCCCGTGGCGCTGCTGTTCTGAGCTGCGGCGGTTGTCAGCATGGTGCTGCCATCGTTGAGCGTACCCACATATACGCCTTTGGGCAGGTAATCTACCGGTTGGGCGATGTATGGCTCGAAATACAATGGCACTGAACTGGTGCCGTTTTCTGGCTGGCCTGCGGGGGCAATGGCGAGGGCTACGGCGGTTTCGCCGCCATGGGTCGGAGTTGTAGCCGCCAAGCCGCTGCCGGTCATGCCCGCGGCTGTTTCCTCATAAAACACCACCGCGACCTGCTGGTGTGTTTTTAGCGCCAGGTTATGGCCCTCGGCAATATAGGCCGAGACAACGTTGGCCGCCTGGGTGAGGCTGTTGGTTTGAAAGGCGTTAATAAGGCTTGGTACGGCAACTGCGCCGGCGATAATCAGGATGGTCATGACGGTAAGGAGTTCAATGAGCGTAAAGCCGGGGCGGCTGCCGGGGCGCTGCGGCGGGATTGCGCGCAGAGACGCAGAGGACGCGGAGAACGAGGGGTTGCCACTAAGGCGCGAAGGCTCGATTGGGTTTGATTTACCACTAAGGCGCGAAGACACGAAGGTTTTTACGGGGCGCTGCGGCGGGATCGCGCGCAGAGACGCAGAGTTCACAGAGAACGACGGTTTACCACTAAGGTACGAAGACACTAAGATTTTTGGGCTGATTACTTTGGCTGTTTTAAGGCCCTCAATGTCGCTCGGCTGGCCTGCACCATCACCATAACTTAACAACGTCTCTGCGGCTCTGCGGCTCTGTGTGAGTATGTCGTCGTCTTCGTGGCTTTGTGCCTTTGTGGTTAAAAAACCTCTGTGCTCTCTGTGTGCTCTGTGGCCAGGGGACGGCTCTGCGGCTCTGCGGCTCTGCGTGAGTGCGGTGTCGGCGAGGCTGTGCGGCGGCGCGCTCATCGGCCGGGCCGATGGGGCAAGCGTGCTTAAAGTTGATGTACCAGGCTTCATAGCCGTTCTCCGGTTGATCGCACACTGGCGATTGGTTTTTAAGGCCCACCCACCACAACATCGTCGCCGGTGAAGTAGATGCCATCCGGCCCGGCGCTTACGAGCAGGTAGCTGTTGCGGCCGAGGATGTTTTGGCCGGCGTCAATGGTGTTGTCTTCGCCACCGCCGGGGCTGCCCAGCGTGCCAGTACCCGTTCCCGGGTTGCCGATAAGGCTGTAAAAGCTGGTGGTGCCGGCGGTGCTGGTGGTAGAGCCGGTGGCCGGGGGACTGCCCGGGCCATTGGTGCCGGTGGTGGTTGAGCCGGAGGTATAGTCGTCAGCAAGGTTAAAAATAGCCGACCCCGGGCTTGCCGTGTTGGATGTGCTAAAAATGTTACCAATCCCGTTGGTGGTCGTTGGGTCCGGCGTGGCGGAATAATATAAAATGGGTAGTGGAGCGCCGCCGGTGGGCGGGAAGGCATCGGTAAAATAATACTCCGGCGGGGACGGGGGCGAGGTGCCGCCAACTGTGTAAATATCGCTTTGGCCGATGTCCATGTAAGGGCCATAAACCTTTGGGTTGGGATACATGGAAAAGCCTTTGGTTGTTTCTAGCGTATATGGAGTTGTGGATGTTCCCGCACCGTCACCGTTGTTGCCACTTGGCAAAAAGCCGAGCAGGCCCTCCGCCAGTACTTCGTAACCGGCGCCCTGCGGGATAGCGCCGCCGTAGGCCGACGAAGTCGCTACCATGCCCGAGTCGGAGTAAAAGTGCATATCGGCATGGTATTGCTGCAGTGCCATGCTGATGCTCTTCATGTTGCTGGTGGTGGCACTGATATAACCCTGGCGCTGGGCGTACAAAATGGCTGGCAGCAGGATGGCGATCAGCAAAACGATGATGGATATGACCACGAGGAGTTCGATAAGCGTGAAGGCACGGACTCGCAGCGACCTGCATGGCGCGGGGCGGAAGCCCACGGGCCTTTGTGCGGTTTGCCGTTGCTGCAGCGCACTGCAAATAAAATCGTACCCATGCATTATTGACCTCCTCCAACAATGATGTCATCGCTGGTTGCCGCCGACGCCCAGGTAAGCGTGCCGGGAGAGCCTTGGCTGGCATCGGTGGCCAGCGGCGGGCCGTAGATGCGGTCGGGTCCGGCGCTGATAAGGGCGAACCCACCGATTACGGATTGGCCCGACGCATTCGGCGCGCCGCTTGGGGTGACCGAAGATCCCAGGGGTAATGTCGCTGTGCTGACCGTGTACGAACCCGTAGGAACAAGTTCGTAGGCGAGCGCGGTGGTGGCGTTCGATCCATTGAGAGTGCTTTGCTGCGTTTCGTTGTAGACCGTTCCGCTCGAAGCTTTCAGCACGGAATTGTGGAAGTAGGCGTAATTTGAATTCAGGTAAAATGCGCCGCCGGAGTTTGTGCCCACTGGCACGCTGCCGCTTCTAAGCACACCCGGAATTTTGCGGTAATACATAATCGGCAGTCCCTCGGTAAAGGTGTCGTAAAGCGTCGGCAAGGACGTGTTTCCGCCGTTGGCCGAGATGGTCAGGAGCAGTGTCGGGTCGGGGCTTAAATACGACTTTTGCTGGACATTGCCATTGGAGTAGTCAATCGGACCACTGCCGAGGGGATTGGTGACGTAAGCCGTGCCTCCACCCGATGTACTGCCCGAAATGGAGACTGTTGTGGTGCCCGCCGGCAGGCTGGTGGGAGCAGCGTTATACATGGTGCCCATCAATCCGATAAGCATATTCTGGGTGCCGGTGACACCGACGGCGCCGCTGGCAACATCTGTCTCGCTAAACGGCCCCGGGTAGGCGTTGTAATTGGTGTAATACATAAGGCAGGCGGTTTTGACTGAGCTTAATTCTTCGGTGGTGCTGGTGACATAGCCCTGCATGCGGTATTTCGACAGTGCGGGCAGCAGAATACCTATTAGAATGGCGATGATGGAAATAACCACCAGCAGCTCTATAAGCGTGAACGCGGGCATAACGATGGCGCTGCGAGCCGCGGGGGGCAAGTCGGCGGCTGACGGCCGCATTGAGAAATCAGGCATGGTTTTACGCATCTGCATCACTGCCCTCCCGCGACAATGATGTCGTCGTTTAATGCGGCCGAAGCACCGGTAAGCGTGCCGACACCACCCTGGGATGCATCGGTAGCCACAGGCGGGCCATAAATGCGGTCGGGGCCGGCACTTATGAGCACGAAGCCGCCACGAACCGGCGTACCAAGGGTATTGGGAGCCGTGCTGGTTGTTATCTGCGTGGAGCTGGGTGCGGGGAGGCTGTTTGCGTCAACTACTTCGTAAGCGAGTGCCCCGGTGTTGCTCGCGCTGTTATTGAGACTCGTTTGGTAATTGTTGGATGTCGAGCCGTTCGAAATCGTGACCGAAGTTTCGTTATAGACCGCCCCGCTTAGAGCCGTAAGCGACGTATCGCTGAAGTAGGCGAGGTTCGAATTCAGGTAAAACGCTCCGTATGCCCTGCCATTACCGTTGAACGTATAATCGGGCTGCACAGGTATGCCGTTAGGCCCGGGCAGGCCCGGGTTCTTGCGGTAATAGAGAATTGGCAATCCGTCCGGGAATGTATCGTAAAGAGTCGGGACGTAGCTGCTTGCCGACGTTTCGTTTGGAGGAGATGTTGCCAACAAAGTAACATCAGGACTCAAATATGATTTTTCCTGCACGCTGCCTTTGGTGTAATCTATCGGCCCGCTGCCGAGCGGATTGGTTACATAAGCGGTTGTGCCTGACAAGCTGTCAGTCACGGTTACATAAGTGGTGCCGGCGGGCAGATTTGTCGGATTCGTGGTATATAGCGTACCCATCAGGCCGATGAGCATGTTCTGCGTGCCCGTAATCATGGTTGGGTCTGTGGCGCTACCACCAGTAGGAACGATAGACCCAGGCTCGGTAACCGACCCGTGACCGATATCCGCCTCGCTGAATGGCCCCGGATATGCATCATAATTGGAGTAATACATGAGGCAGGCGGTTTTAACCGAGTTCATTTCTTCGGTGGTGCTGGTGACGTATCCCTGCAGGCGAAACTTGGCCAGTGCCGGCAGCAGAATCGCAATCAGGATCGCGATAATTGATATTACCACCAGCAGTTCAATAAGCGTAAAGGCACCCGATAACCGCAGCGGCGACACGGCGACTTTACGCCGAGCGAACAGCGACAACCGACCTTGCTCCGGCGGCGCAACGCCTTTGAGATTATTGAGCTGTTTTTGCGCCAACATAAGTTAATCCTTTTTGTGAGAAAACCGCCGACTCACAGTTCCGCCGGGCTAAACCCGGCGGCTCGCTCGGACCCGCGGGGCATTAACCCCGCGGCTCAATTGGCCGTTTAGCCGCCGCCCACCTTTTTGAGCAGTTTTACGTAAGGCAGGAACACGGCGACCACAATGCCGCCCACCAGCACACCCAGTACGACGATCATGACGGGTTCCATCACGCTTACCAGCGTGCCCACGAGCACGTCAACCTCTTCGTCGTAGTTGTCGGCGATTTTCATGAGCATTTTGTCCATGT
The DNA here is from genome assembly GCA_013044165.1 of Phycisphaerales bacterium. Taxonomy (GTDB): domain Bacteria; phylum Planctomycetota; class Phycisphaerae; order WQYP01; family WQYP01; genus JABEVB01. Next base: position 7,320 of record JABEVB010000016.1, on the reverse strand, counting down.
CGCCGGTCTCTTCACCGACTGAAATCATGTTGATGACGATGCCATCGCAGACCTTGGCCTTGCGCAGCGGCTCGGCGAAACCTTCACCCTCGCGAATGGCGTCGTGTACTTTCTGCAGGGCATTTTGAAACACGGTGTTGCCGCAGGTTTCGCGGGTGATGTTGATGGCTTCCAAAATGGGAACGCCGGCGCTAAGCAGCGTGCCGAGCGTGCGGGTAAACCGCGCGATGGTGCCCTTAGAAACAAGCTGGCCCATGACGGGAATGTGCAACTTGACGCGGTCAATAAGGCCGCGACCGAACTTGGTTTTGCCCAGCAGTTTGATGAAGAGCCAAATGGCGAACGGCGAGGCAATGATGTAAAGCCAGCCATACTCTTTGGCGACCCAGTTGGAAAACTCCATCAGCCAGATGGTGATGGTGGGCAAGCCGGTGCGGAAGGAGGCGAAGAGCTTTTTAAACTTGGGGATCACAAAAATCATAATGCCCGTCACCATGAGCACGGCAAAGCTGATAACCACGATGGGATAGATCATGGCGCCTTTGATGCGACGCTTGAGCCGCTCAGCCTTTTCCATAAAGTCGGCAAGTCGCTGGAGAATGACGTCGAGCACGCCGCCCGTTTCGCCGGCGGCAACCATGTTGACGTAAAGCTTGTCGAAGACTTTGGGGTGTCTTCCCATGGATTCGGATAGTGTGGTACCGCCCTCAACGTCGGCGGCCACCTGGTCGAGTGTGTCGCGCATCATGCCGGGTTTTTGCTGCTGGTGGAGCACCTTAAGCGACCGCAAGATGGGCAGCCCGGCGTCCTGCAGGGTGGAAAGCTGTCGGGTAAACTGGGTGAGGAGCTTTTGTGAGACGCGGCCGATATTGATGGAAATTTCGTTGAAGCTTTTTTTCTTTTTAAGGGCGGTGCCACCGGCGGCGGCGACCGGAGCGGCGCTGGTTGCACCTTTGGGTTTTTTACTGGCTTTTTCCTTGATTTTGTGGACGAAGTAGCCCTGGGAGCGAATTTTAGAGATCGCTTCGTCGGAGCTTGTGGCTTCGACTTCGGCCTTTACCTGCTGGCCAGCACCATTCATCGCTTCGTATTGGAAGGTAGGCATGGGGCGACATCCTTATATAGGAAGCAAACGCATTTTTGGTTATCGGGGCGGGCCGTCGCACGGCGACGTTATGGGTAGGAGGCAGGCATACCGTGCGCTTGCGGAAACAAGCGAAGCCGCCGCAAGCTAAAACACCCCCGCCAGCAAAAGCCGCCGATGGGCTGGGACGCAAACCGTATCGCACTGCGATTCGCGACCCACACCATTGGCCGGCGAGCCTGCACAGGCTCGGACGCTTGCTGGAGCGTCCCTTGGGGCCTCCACCCTTTTTATTGTTGCGGTTGGGCCAGCTATTATGGCCAAGCCTCCGCAAAGTCGGCGGCGGGCCTATCGCACGTGTAACCCGCGAGCCGAGCCAACCATCACGGCCTGTCAAGCACTGGGCAGTGCTGACGGCCTTTACCGCCCCTTGCCTTGTTTTGGACGCACTTGACGGTCTTCGGCCGCCAATGTGGGACAAGGGACGATTACCTCACCTCGCCGCCGAGCCAACCTTACAAGCCAGAGTTGCCTGGGGTGGGCAGAGCGGCATTCAAACAGGCGGGCTCAAGGCAACCTTTGGGTGGTTGCGCCTGGCATCCTGCTAATTGTAAATACGAGGTAGCTGGCCGCGCGGAAAGCCCGGCAAGGTTTATTCTTCGACAATTGTTTGTTTGACAACTTCTTCAATGGTGGTGAGGCCTTCAAAAATGCCGATAAGGCCAGATTGGCGCAGCGTGCGCATACCGCGTTTGCGTGCGGCGTTGCGGAGCAGATTGGTGGAAGCGTGGGACATGATCATCTCTCTCATTTCATCATCAAGAATCATAATTTCACAAACAGCCAAACGTCCCTTATAACCGGTGTTATTGCACATGCCACAGCCCCGGCCCCGGAAAAAGCTCTTGCCCTTGATGTCTTCGGGCATGAGTTCAAGCTCCATGATTTGCTCTTCGGTGGGTTTGTACTCCTCTTTGCACTGCGTACAAATGCGGCGGCAGAGGCGCTGGGCTAATACTCCTTCAAGGGTGGCGGTGATAAGAAACGGCTCGACGCCTAAATCGAGCAAACGGGCGATTGAGGAGGGTGCATCGTTGGTATGAAGTGTACTAAAAACCAGGTGTCCCGTTAAAGAAGCCTGCGTAGCGATCTCTGCGGTCTCTTTATCTCGGATTTCGCCGACCAGGATGATGTCAGGGTCTTGGCGGAGGATGGATCGCAGACATTTCGCAAATGTGAGTTCTATTTCCGGACGAATCTGAACTTGAACGATGCCGTCAATGTCGTACTCGACGGGGTCTTCAGTGGTGATGAGTTTGTCTTCGGGGCTGTTAAGCTCATTTAAGGCGGAGTACAGAGTGGTGGTTTTGCCGGAGCCGGTAGGTCCGGTAACTAAGACGATGCCATTGGGCTTGTCAATGAGTTGGCGAAAGACGCGAAGGTCGTCATCACGCATGCCAAGCTTTTCGAGGTCGAGCGAGACGTTTGCCCGGTCAAGAATACGCAGTACGCAGCTTTCACCAAAAATTGTGGGAAGTACGGCGACGCGCAAGTCAACCGGCTGGCCCCCCACCATCAAAGGTATGCGGCCATCTTGAGGGAGGCGGCGCTCGGCAATGTCCAGATTTGCCATCACTTTTATGCGACTTGTTATCGCCATTGCGATATATTTGGGCGGCGGAACCATTTCGTAGAGTACGCCATCAATACGGTAGCGCATCTTAAACTCGTCTTCAAACGGCTCGAAGTGCACGTCGGAGGCTCGCTCTTTAATGGCCTGCATGAGCACCATGTTCAGCAATCGTTTGACCGGGTTGGATTCGGCGAGGTCTTTGAGGGTTTCGAGGTCTATGGAGTCGCCGCGATTCTGCAGGGCGGCGAGGGTTTCATCGCCGCCAATTTCGGCCATCATGTCGGCGAGCGATTCCTGCTTGGTTTCGTAGTAGCGGTGAAGCATTTTGGCCAGCGAATCGGAATCGGCAATGCAGGCCGTAACCTTGTAGCCCATCAGGGTTTTAAGGTCGTCTACCACGCGGAAGTTGTCGGGCGAGTCGAGCGCAATGGTAATGTTGTTGGTGGATGCGTTGTAGGCTAAAGGCACCACGCGATAAACGGAAGCCATTTGCGGCGGGATAAGCTTAAGAACGTCCGGGGGTATGTCGCGGTTGCCAAGATCAATAACCTCATAACCGCGCTGGGCGGCCAAGGCGATGTTAAGGTCTTTTTGGGTGATCATGCCCATTTCAACCAAAACCTGGCCGATGGGTGTGTTGATTTTTTTGGCGCGCTGCTCGTTCTGCACGGCGAGCGCCTGGTGTACCTGTTCGCGGGTAAGACGACCCATTTTAATGAGGACGCGTCCGAGAGGACGATCTCGCAGTTGATCTACGGGGGGCATGCGATTGGGGCCGCCGGGAGGTTTTGGCGCGTTGCCTGCCCCGCCGACGACGGGTTTGCCGGAGCCACCGGCACCGGCCGGCGCCCCATGACCTGCGGAGGCAGCACCGGCTGTACCCGAACCGGGCTTGGGGATTTGAATCTGATCTGCCATAAGGTCTCCATATTGGGCAGCTTGAAGTTGCGGTCAAGCTGATGGACTTTCACGATTTTACGACCGGGAGCGATAAATTGCAGCCTACCGCCCCCATCGCATTTTTTGCTGTTAACCGGCAACCCCCACTGAGCTCATAACGGCCAAGGGCTGGGAGTATCCCGCAAAGCTTGTGCTGGTGCTTTTGGTTTGCAATTTCGGGTGTGGCATATTGGATCTCACATTTCAGATTTCAGATTTCAAACTTCAAATTTCAAATTTCATATATCATCGTTACTGCTTTGCTGATCGGAATATTACGGGCCCAGCTTGGGACCTTCCTTTTCGGTATCGGGTCGGTTCATCTTTTTGCCCATGCGTTCGGCGAGGTCGGCGGGGTTTCGGGCTTTGTCTATGCAATCTTCAGCGCTAACGCGGCCTGACTTAAAGTGCTCGAGCAAGTGGTCGTCGAGGAGCTGCATGCCGAACTTCTTACCCGTTTGAATAAACGCGTCAATACGGAAGGTTTTATTTTCGCGGATGAGGTTGGAGATCGCGGGCGTTATAACCAAAAACTCGTACGCGGCGCACACGCCTTCAATATCTTGCCGGGGCAGCAGTGCCTGAGAGAGCACGGCAAGGAGTGTAGTGGAAAGCTGTACCCGGATCTGTTCCTGCTGATCTACCGGAAATGCGTCAATGACGCGGTTAATGGTTCCGGCACAACCGGTGGTATGCAGCGTGCCGAACACAAGGTGGCCGGTTTCGGCGGCGCGAATGGCGGCACTGATGGTTTCGAGGTCGCGCATTTCACCGACGAGGATGACATCGGGGTCCTGCCGCAAGGCGCGGCGCAGGGCTTCGGCAAAGGTAGGTACGTCGTTGCCGACGCCGACTTCGCGCTGGCTGATCATGCTTTTTTTATGGTTGTGGTAATACTCGACGGGGTCTTCGACGGTGATGATGTGGCGATCGTAATTTTCGTTGATGTAGTTGATCATGGTTGCGAGCGACGTGGTTTTGCCGGAGCCGGTAGGCCCGGTGACGAGAAACATTCCACGAGGCCGGCGGCAAAGCTCGGCACAGATGGGCGGCAGGCCGATTTCATCAAAGGTGAGGATTTTGTATGGAATTTTACGCAGCACCACCGATACAAACGATTTTTGGCGAAACACCGCCACACGAAAACGAGCCTTGGTGGCGCCATCGGGTGTGCTGAAGGCGAAGCCAAAGTCGGTGCTGCCGGACTCCTGCAGTTCCTGCTGGCTGCGTTCGGGCGTGATAGCCTTCATGAGGGCCATGGTGTCTTCAGGCTCGAGGATTTTGGTCGCCAGGTCGCGGAGGTGGCCATTGAGCCGCAGCACCGGGGGGCGGCCCACGTGCAGGTGCAGGTCGGAGGCGCCCTTTTTGATGGTCGTTTCGAGGAGGCGGTCAATATGTAAAGTAGACATATGAAATCCTTAAAGTAAAACATGCGCATTGGGGTTGGCAAGTTTGCAGTTGGGGCGTCAGGAGGCTTCGGCCATGACGCCCTCAACCTGCGTTACGCGAGCGACCTCGCGTGCGGTGGTCACGCCGCTGAGCACTTTAATTTTGCCGTCGTCCAGCAGCGTTTTCATGCCATTGGCACGGGCTGCCTTGCGAATGGCATTGGAGGGGGCTCGCTTAAAGGCGAGTTCCCTCACCTCGGTGGTCATCATCATCATTTCAAAAATACCCAGTCGGCCGCGGTAGCCGGTGTTGTTGCACGCCGGACAGCCCACCGGGCGATAGATTGTTTTACCGGCAAGTTCTTTATCGGTAAGGCCCAGGAGGGCGAGCATGCGTTTGTCTGGCTCGGTATCAGGCTGTTTGCATTGGGCGCAGAGCGTGCGAATAAGGCGCTGGGCCAGGACGGCCTGAATGGAGGACGCAACCAAAAATGGCTTAACGCCCATATCAATGAGGCGTGTGATGGCGGCTGGCGCATCGTTGGTGTGGAGCGTGCTGAAGACCAAGTGGCCGGTCAAAGCGGCCTGAATGGCAACATCGGCGACTTCCAGGTCGCGGATTTCACCGACGAGAATGATATTGGGAGCCTGACGAAGCATGGACCGCAATATTTTGGAAAACGTCAGACCGATGACGTCGCGTACCTGGCACTGATTGATGCCCGGAAAATTGTACTCAACCGGATCTTCGGCGGTGATGATTTTGCGGTCGGGAGTGTTGAGTTCAGCCAGCGCACCGTATAGGGTAGTTGTTTTACCTGAGCCGGTCGGACCGGTGACAAGAAAAATACCGTTGGGCCGGCTGATAACCTTTTTGAATCGCAGGTAATCGTCTTCTTCAAACCCCATGCGTTGAATACCGATTTTGACGTTGTCGGGCCGCAAAATACGCAGTACCATGGATTCGCCATGATAGGCCGGGAGGGTGCTGACGCGGAAGTCAATATCGGTGCCGTCAACGTCCATTTTGATGCGGCCGTCCTGCGGGAGGCGGCGTTCGGCGATGTCCATGCCGCCCATGATTTTTAAGCGGGCGGTTACCGGGGCCTGCATTTGCTTTCGGAGGTTGTCGCGCTGCACGCAGACGCCATCAATGCGGTAGCGAACGCGCACGCGATCTTTCATGGGTTCAATGTGAATGTCGCTGGCGCGGCTTTTGACGGCCTCGGAAATAATAGCGGCAACCAGGCGAATGATGGGAGCGTCTTCGTCTTCCTTCTGACCAGGTTTGACGTCAATCGAGGCCCCGCGGTCCACGCTCATTTTGCGAACCATTTCATCAATGGATTTTTGCTCTTCGGCAAAGAGCCGGTCTATGTTGCGTTTGATCTGGGTTTTGCAGGCCAGGCAGGTTTCAATGGGTTTGTTGAGGCGAAAGCGAAGCGCTTCAAGCGTTTCAAGGTCGTTGGGGTCGCCCACGACCACGCGGAGTTTGCCTTTGTCTTCGCCCCAGGGCAGAACCTGGTGGCGGCGGATGAGGTCTTCAGGCAGGAGTTTAAAGTCGCTGGCCCCGAGCATGTTTTTATCGAGATCAATATATTCCATGTCGTACTGAATGGCCAGAGCCTTGGTCACCTCTTCTTCGGTGGCCATTTTGCGGGCCAGCAGCACCTGATCAACCGGCATGAGCGTGGTTTTGGCTTCGTCAACAGCGGCGGCGGCGGCGGGCGCCTTGAGCACGCCCATCTCAAGAAGAATTTCCGTGAGTTCTTTTCGCTTGCGAGCCATAGTTCCTCTTATTGTAGCAGAAGTTCTCTGCAGGCGGTAAAACTTTTTCGGAGCATTGGAGCGGGCAATTCGGGCCAACCGCTGCAATCTTCCACGCCGCGTTGCCGCAGGCCGGGCGGCGTCCCAGCTTGATGGGGTATACTACGAGCGTATGAGCCAAAGGGTCAAGCTAAAATGGGGGCGATACACAGGCGAGGGCCTGTGACAGGTTCTGCCAAATGCCAAGGACGGGAAAATATTCAGGAAACGGTATCAGGGTCTTGGGCGTAATAGCACCACTTTGTGGCCGCTGTGGCAAAGACCCGTCATCTATCTGGCTCATGCCCTGCCTACAATGCCCCCGGCGACAAAGTGTTTGTTGCCGATGGCTGCAAGCTGCCCGCTGATCACTCGGCAGCAGCCGCTGCCGGCTCTTTGACAAGTGAATACGAACCATCTCAAACAAGCTCCGCGCCCAAACTGCGCTCGCTGCTCTACTTTCTACTCAC
>JABEVB010000115.1 GCA_013044165.1 Phycisphaerales bacterium | reverse complement strand
TATGAACTGCTGTTTATGAATCGCGCCTGGTATGTCGTTGGCTACCACAGCAAACATCGCAACATTCGCACCATGAAGCTCTCACGCTTCACCGACGCTAAGATTACCGATCGCCGCTTCACCCCGCCAACCGAGTTTTCCATTGATTCGTTCTTTGGCTTGGCATGGCGCATGATTCGTGGCTCCAAACGCCATAAGATCAAAGTCGCCTTTGATGCCGAGTTCAGCAAAACCATCACCGAAACCCGCTGGCACCCAACCCAGGTGGCAACCCATAAACCGGATGGCACAGTAGAACTGGCCTTTACGGTTGACGGCCTCGATGAAATCGTCTGGTGGATTTTGGGCATGGGGCCGCACTGCAAAGTCCTCGAACCCAAAGAGCTTGCCACCCGCGTCAAAACGATTGCCGCCGAAGTTGCCAAGCAATATAAATCCTGATGGCAATCGGTTCCCGCGACATGAATCCTCCGAGCTTCACAAGCCGTGAAACAACTGGCGATCTGGTAAGTATATTTTGCTGGATGTGCACGCTGCGCAATCGCTGGTGCGCCTCCGCCGCCGCACCAGCCTGTCATTAACCAAAACGACAGCCTCAGCTACCGCCAACTTAGTGTTAAAACCCCGGCTACGCTCAACCACAAAGCTCCAAAGCCAGAAGATTTTTTATATCGTCGTGCTATTGTGGCAAATCATCATCAGCCGCCTCTGCGCCTCCGGTTCTCTGCGCGAGACCAACGTAACCCCCATCGTCCCAATAAAAACATCTTTGTGGTAAATCATCGTCGTCGTCGCCACGATCTCCTCGCCTCTGATTCTCTGCGCGCCAACCGTCGCGCAGCGCCCTAACCCAACCTTCGCACTTCGGCCCCGGAAACCGCACTATTTTGCAAATAAGGACGAAAGTTTCCACCACAAGCCACCCTTAATTTTGGGTTCTGGGGTCTCCAAAGACTCCCGTAACGCGGCCACGAAGGTTGATTTGACCGAGGTATCCCGATAGCCGTCGGGACCGCTGCATGTGTTGGCCGTTGGCGCAGCGACAATTCTCCACCACACCCAAATAAATAGGCCGCTTGCCGCTCTTGAGACGTCCGGCGGCTTTACTTCGGACGCTCAATCGCGGGCAGTGCGACAGCAGTATCGGGTACGCTGCGGATGACAGCGGCAGTATAAGCCGGATTGCAGAATCGAATTTTGAAAAGCGACGTTTGTTGATCGGCTACCCGCATGACTCCTATCAAAGGGAATAACCTGCGCAGTACGACCAGCAGCATTGGGAAAAACGCAACAGTCAAGACAACATCCATTTTAATAATGTATACACGGTTGATTTGTTGAGTGTTCATGAAATTATTGCATAACACCGCTAAGCCGCCGCTTGCGGCTACCGCCGCGACGACCTGGCATGTTCTGATCCAATAAATGCGACGCTTGCAGCTACTGCAGATTGGCGATCGAAAGCGGATATTCCCAACTCGTGGAGATTGTATAATTGTGTCTGGCAATCCCAAGCATCGGCAGCATAGCCTGGGCGCCTGAAAATTGTGGAATCTAAAATACGCCCATTTTGATTTGATGATCTCCGCGGCGCTGACGGAGGGGATCGCTTGCCAGCGAATAGGTGACGAATTGCTCGGCGGCAGCGCTATTTCCGCCGAAGGCGTGCCCCAGGGGACATGTGGGTTTCCAGGAGGGCGGTTTGGGTTGATCCGCCACCGGCTCATGTACCCAACTAAGCAAAATAAAGTTCCCGGTAGACAAAAGACCGCCCCAAAGGCGACGGCGATTTGCGTAGCCACATCCCGAGCCAGTTTGAGTTCATGGTGCCACAGCAGCAGCAACAATCCCGCCACCACCAAACCTGCGCCAGCCATCACGTATCCTTCTTTCATCAGCTCCCGGTACCGATGGGAGCGATAAAGACATATTTGATCGAGATTTACATGACGACATTTGGGGCATGGTACTAAATCGGCGTGGGTTGCCAAACATTGTCTTATTCGCCGTAGGCGATTTCGCTTAATTCGTGCGATTGATCGGTCGCGGGATTCAAATGGACATCTAAATCCAATCGCTGAAAAGCGTCGCGTAAGCAGATACCGAAAAGTCGTGCCGCACTTTTCGCAAGTAATCCGGCGGTAAATGGATGCCCATATAACTAGGTTGGCTCGGGTAGTAGCTTGCCTTTTGGGTGTCACATTTCGGCCTCCATTACGCAATGACAATTGCCGCCTCAACGGATAATATAGCCCCATCAGGTGGTTCAAAGTCTGCCAGCGATTGATTTTCCGATATAACTCACCGGCCAGCCTCCCGACAGCGTGTTTTTTGAACCGATTCTTTTCCCGCCCGATCCTTGAGCCGATATCTTCGCGCGACCAAGCCGGCGCATTGCGTCACCATTACCGCCGCCGGCCGCCGTTTGCTGTAGCTCCGCAAGGCCTTCCCAAGTTTATTTATTCGCTGCGCCGTACCAGGGGCGAACATCCACGCAGCGCATGTTCGCCGCGCCCGCCGCCTGAAAGCCCAGTTCGGCATCTTCGTAGACGATGCACGCCTGCGGAGAAACGCCCATGCGTGTTGCCGCCAATAAGAATGTATCGGGTGCCGGCTTGCCGTGCTCAACATCGTCGGCGCAGGCTACCACCGCAAACAGCTCGGTCAAACCGGCCGCAGCAAGCTGCCGGCTGACCACGTTGCGATGGCCACCGCTGGCGACCGATATTTTCAGCCCGGCTGCGCTTGCCGCTTTGGTCAAGGCAACGACCGGTTCTATACGCTTAATTTCAGCGATGTGAGCCAGGTAATGCGCTTCCTTTTGGGCCGCGATGGCTTGATGGTCGGCGGCAACGGCTTGCTCGCGGCAGAGTGTTTCGGCGATTTTGACGGTTGGCGCTCCGGCCAGCGAGTAAAAGCGCGCTTCGGGCAGCTTAAGGCCATGCGGCTCCAGGGCGGCCATCCAGGCGCGGTAGTGCACGGGCATGGTGTCTACCAGCGTGCCATCAAGATCAAATATTAAGCCGGCAACATCCGGTGGCAGAGGCGCTTCGGGCGATGCCTGCCAAGCTGCCAACTGCGAGGGTGGCCGATGTGCTAAAGAGGATGCGAGCATGAATGAGATTCCGTACAAGGCGTTTAATCGGAGGCTGCGGCAGCACACCGCCACCGCAAAGGCTTGATGTTACACGATATGGGTTGCCGGGCAATGCCGCCGGCCACGGTTGGTTCTTCCGCAAACCTGAGCGAGGGCCTGTGACAGGTTCTGCCAAATGCCAAGGACGGGAAAATATTCAGGAAACGGTATCAGGGCCTTGGGCGTAATAGCACCACTTTGTGGCCGCTGTG
>JABEVB010000015.1 GCA_013044165.1 Phycisphaerales bacterium | reverse complement strand
ATCCCACCACAAGATTATACTATTATCGTGATACTTACACAACTACATGTAAGTGCTTATGGCAAAAGAACTTACGGCACTAAGTTAATGGCATTCGTGGCTGTCGCTAGATTTGCCGCGATCGCGATTGCGATGGCGGCGGCGGTCATTGGCACCATTGCGTTGGCAACTGCGCTGAACGCCGCCAGCATTGACCGCAACGCAGTGTTTCTGACGGCAAACACTCCGACGGGGCCGTCCGTGCCAGCGGTTGGCCCACAGTGGTGGGATATCATGATCATCAACGGTGTGCCTTACGACCGATCCCGTGCGGCCTCGTCGCTGCGATCGATCGGTTATTGGCTGGGGGCCGGCGACAACACGGTCGAGGTGTATGGCGTTCCTTTGGGAGGGGCGCCGCTTTCGGTTAACCTACAATCAAAAATTGGGGGGGTGTGGCACGCTCTCTTCAATGCGAAGGTGCCTGCTCGCCGGAAGCCCGTCGAAATAAGGATCGTCGTCAAGGGCGGAAGCGGGTGGACGTCTGCCTACGCGGCGGCGCGGCGCGTTCCACCTTTAACCGTTCGCTTATATAAGGCCGTGGTAGTTGCGAAGATCAAGGCGCTAATAAACGCAATTCAAGCCAAGAATGTTGCCCGCGTCCAGTCACTTATTTTCCTTTCCGGGAAGCGAAGTCTGGGGTTGCCGAGCGCGGTTCGACGGTTTAATGCGAGAGTGGTTTGGCCCCTGATGACGGCGGCAATCCGGCGCTGCCGCTATGTCTACGCCTGCCCGCTAAAAGACATCAGGTTCAAGGTATTCCGCCGCGGGATAATAGTTTGGGTCAAGGGTGATTTGGGGAATGGAAAAGCTAAAACCCACGAGGCCAACCCCCCCCTCGTTCTGGGGCTATACAGCCAAGGGCCGGGGAGGTCGCTGATGCTCGCCGCCGATAAAAAGCTTGCGGATGCAAAATACATCACTCTTTTGTGGACGGGGCGCCATTGGTTGGTGGGCCAAGGGTTCAACGCGGTTGAGCGCACTGGAAATTAAATTACGTGTGTCCCGGCCCGCGAGCGCCGTGCTACGGTGTACCGGCCCGACTAACTGTGAAGATGCTAAAACTGATCATAAATGGATGATTTATTGGTTGTCCAACGCGCGGATGGTATGCAACGATGGCGATAACTGGCACAATTTTGGCGCAGCATGCCCGCGCTCGGGTGAAAAACTACCGCCGTGCGCGCACCGGGGGCGCGGATGCCGGGGCGGTATCCTATGCTTCACCACTCCGCGAAGGTTCAAGCCGCTTTGCGAACATGGATATCAATGGTCACAAGTCGCGGTTTGCCGCGAGAGAGCGTAACGGGGACGCGTGTAGTATTTGCAATTTTGCTTATGCCAGCGTGACCACAGGCGTTCGCGCAACGGCATCCAGCATGGATTCTTGCATCGGGCAGTTTCTGGACTGTCGGGTAACTGTTTACCGCTCTGCGGAGAAGCGTGACGGGGACGGCGCTAGTTATTGAGTGCGACTGTCGCGTCGAGTATAAATTATGTCGCGATAACCGCCGCGACTTCGGCCGCGATGTTACTGTGCGGGCTGACGATGCTGACGCCGGGGAATTGTGGTCATGCGGCGCAAGGTTATAATGCAGGCGGCATTTTGAAGGCGACTTGATGGTTGCGGCGGCTTCGCCGAGAGCCCCGATCATTGGCTCCATGCCACATCGGGATTTCGTCCCGGCGCACCGGGACTCAACAGGGGGAGGTTGATCAGGCGAACTGGTGATCGCTTGTGGTGCAGGCATCCGTGCCTGCGGGCTGTGAGATGGAATTCTGGGGTTTGGAGTTTTGAGAGGCATGAGTTGGGCTTGGTCGCTATAATTCGGGCGTTACAGTTGGGGCGGATTGGTAAATGGTTGCCCCTGATGAGAGGTCGGTGCGACCAGGGTAGCACCTTTTCAATCTCGTGGCGGCAGCAAAATTTGCGGTAACTGTTTAGCGGCCGGAATGGTGACGGGTGTTTATGTCTTTGCGTAAACAACGGATTTATGTTGACACATCGGTTATTGGAGGCCGTCTTGATCGAGAGTTTGCGGATGAATAGCTTCGGCTATTCGATATGATTCGTGGTGATCGTTTGATGCTTGTTATAAGTCAGGTCGTGCTGGACGAATTTGCCGGTGCACCTGCCCGCGTTCGCGATATCCTGAACTCGCTTCCCGCTGAACATATAGAATTCGTGGCCCTTACGCCGGAGGTGATTGCCTTGCGTGACGCATATATGGCAGCCAAGGTTGTCGGCACGCGGTGGAGGCAGGACGCGCTGCACGTAGCGGCAGCAAGCGTCACGGGCGTTGATGCAATCGTCTCGTGGAATTTCAAACATATTGTTCGTCTTGATAAAATAAGTGCATATAATGCGGTCAATGAGCGCGAGGGCTACCGGCATCTGACGATTATTACACTATTGGAGGTGACACGTGCCTAATCGGGATAAAACAACTCATGGCTTTGATTCCGTGGGGTATAAGCATCAGGTTCAGAAAAGTGCCTTTAAAAGGATCGAGGGACTGACGCCGCGCGAAGAGATATTGTATTTTGATCGTCGGGCGCGCGAGGGACCTTTTAGCGAACTTTGGCAGCGACTGGAGCGTAGCGGACAAAAGGCTCGGTTGAAAGGTCGGTTAAAGGGACGTTCGCCCTCGAGGGCCGAGCGTTAATCCGGTCGCCTCGGAAGTGCTCGCTCTTTGAGCCAATGGCCGCGAAACAACGCATATCAATCTGTGAGGCGAATTGGTGGTTGCGATTGATGAAAGATTGATGCGGCGGCGGAAGCGGATGATTGGCCGCGCGGTGGAGCGCAGTTCCAGCGGGCATGAACCTGCCGGCTTGTCTTGTGGATGCGGCGCGAGATATTGGGCGATGGGCCGATTCATCTCGGGAGACTTTTTTCAAAAATCGTTGGCTGTCCTAGATTATCAGTTACCACGTTGCGTAACGTGATGGGGTATATCGGGGATGACAATGCGAGCAGTTCGAGGCATGCCAGGTATTGAGCCAAAGCCCGGACTGGAAATCAATAAACGGGTGACGCTCTGACGGGCGCGGGGATTGATATCGAATTGATTGGCGGCTAAGGGGGCCGGAGAAACTTGATGCTGCAATCTGTCTTTGGATGGCTACGCTGCGCATTGGACATCCCTGCGTCGCGGGCAGATGCGCGTTTCACCGCGAAATACCACCCGCTACCAAAATACCGCGACTACGGCGGCAGGATGCGGAGCCAATCCTTTACCACTGTCGTTGGCCTATGCCTCGCCGCCCTTGCGATTTTCGTGGATGTTGAGGTGGCGATTGCCTATACCATCAACCACACCCATCAGTCTTGGTCCGCGTTGCCCTGGTGGCAGAAATTGATTTCGCTCTTCTGGCTCGGCGGCCAGCCGAACTTCTTCGCCGTGCTTATGTCGCTGTGGCTCTGTGGGGTCGCGTTTGGCGTTGTCCTGAACATCCGGACAACTCAGATCGCTTACGCCCTGCTGCACTACCGCATTACGCCCGTTAGGCCGCCTGCGCGGCCGCTTCTGCCAAGCCTGCGACTCGGTGACTGGCCGCTCACTGTGGAGCAGCGGGCCGAATACCTGGGGATGGGCCGTGGGTGCTTCATTGTCGAGGCGGCCGCAGACAACAGGGTTCGCTACGTCGAGGAAGGCTCGTCGTTGGAGTTT
>JABEVB010000114.1 GCA_013044165.1 Phycisphaerales bacterium | reverse complement strand
TTTAATACGCTTTGCGCGGCGGCGGATAAGTTGGCGGGTTTGCAGGTTGGTGTGAGTTGTAGATTTGGCGATTGAGCCTTGGGCATGGTTCGCAGGGCAGGCACCGGGGCGAATGAGAAGGTAGTTCGTCACACCAGGCACCGGTCTAGTGCAAAGGCCGGAGTGGGATTCGAACCCACGAATCGCGGATTTGCAATCCGCTCCCTTAGTCCACTCGGGCATCCGGCCATGAGGAGGCATTAGAATAGCAAAAATCGCGGCTTTGAGCCAGCGCTGCGGGGCCAGCACAATGCGGCAACACGGGGGGGCGTGCGACGGGTTGGCGCTGGCCATTTAGTGAATATGTGTAACGCCGGCGTTAATGAGCAGTTCCGGCATGGCGTTGCCATGGAACACGCCGGAGGCGGCCTGCCTCGCCTGGCCCGGATAGGCGCGGTTATGCAAAATGCGTTTGAGCACCATGCGAACGGTCGGGTCGCTTCGCACGGGCCAAAGCTGGTAGATGCAATCGCGCAGGCCCGCGCCGGCTTGCGGGTTTTCGACAATGGGCAAAAGACGCTGCTTCAGCTCGGAGGGTGTTTCTTTACCGTGTGGGCCGTAGGCGGCGCTGATGGATGACACGCTGTTGGCCGCGCCGGTGGCTCCGACAAGGCCGCCCAAAATGCCGCTGACGCCAGCCGCCTGCTGCGCGCGAGCTCCACCCTCGAGCGTAAACTCGGCAATATGTGATATGCCATAGTGCGTGCGGCCATCGTTTTGGGCGTCATCGGGGCGCAGCGGCTGGGGCTGAAGATCGAGATGAAACTTTTCGGTTTGAATTTGCGCCACGTAAACATCAGCGCCAGCCGTTTTGGAAGCGCTGGGCTGCACCACCAGGTCAGCGATCCATTGCGGGCCAAACAGACCGGTGAGGTAATTGTTAAGATTGCTGAGCCGCTGCCACACTTCGCCTTCGTGTTTGGCGTGCTGGTGTCGCACCTGCATTGCCAGCAGAAGAAAAGCGTGGTGGAGATCGGCGTCGGAATTACCCGCAACATCGGTAAAAAATTGCCGCACCAGTATCGTACGGCTCGTGGGATAGGCCAAGGCCGGGTCGGGCGGCGCTTTGGTGAAAGCACCATAAGCCCACCAACCAATACCAATTACAATGCCGAGCACCAGCACGGCCACAATAGCCTTGCCAACAATGCCGCTGCCAGCCGGCTCGTCTTGATGCGGCACCTTCGAAACGGCGGTGCCCGCGCCAACGGCCGTGCCGCACTTCAGGCACAGCCTGTGGCCGGGAATAACCAGCGAACCACACTTGGGGCATGTTTGATGGTCGGGCATAACACACCTGAGCCAAAACAGTTGAGCGCAGAGGTCGCTTTTGAGGCCGGGCTGCGCGCTATGCCCGGTCGCTACGGAGATTTTATATCTTCCCGCTCCATTATACGATGAAGGTGCAGGCTAAGGTCGTGGCCGCCGGCTTTGTTTACGATTTGGTTGACTCGCCTGTGCTTTTCATGCTTTTAATGAGCTTGGCAATGGTAAAACCACCGGGGCCGGCCAGCAGTAACGCCAATACCACCACGCCAATAACGGTTGGGTACTCCATGCCGCCCTTTAACACGCTAAAGCCGTTGCCGCGGCTGGACCACACGGCCACCAGCATGTTGATCAGAATGGGTATGGCGGCAATGCGAAGCCCGGTGCCCAGCACCAGCACAATACCACCGCAAAATTCGGTTAAGCCGCTAAGCCACGCGCTAAGCTCGGGGGCCGGCACGCCCAAATGTTTAAGGTAGCCCGCAAAGCCGGCAATGCCGCCAAAAAGCTTTTCCTGCCCGTGGTAAATAAGAACGCCGCCCACAACAGCCCGCAGCAGCAGTACGGCAAGGTCTTCGTTCATTTTCATGTGGTTGACTCCTGCAAAAACACCTGATCACCATGGCCCGGCAAAATACAACGAATGGGCCGGCATCATTTTTTCAGCAAACCCGCAGCAACCAGCGCTCGACGGATAAGCTTGGCATTTTCAGCGCTGGGCGGGCACAAAGGCAGCCGCATTTCGGCGGTGTCGCGGCCCAAAAATCCCATGGCCGTTTTTACAGGGATGGGGTTGGTTTCAACAAACATGACCTTGATCAACGGATAAAGCATATGGTGCACATGCCGGGCAATGTTATAATCGCCGGCGGCAGCGGCATCCACAAGCTGTTTAACTATCGCAGGGACAATATTAGAAACCACCGACACCACGCCCCTGGCCCCCACCGCCATCATGGGCAGCGTCAGCGAGTCATCGCCGGAAAGCACGGTAAGGCCTGTGGCGGCGGCCTCGGTGGTAAGGTCGAGGTTGCCGGCGGCATCTTTTACGGCCACGATATTTTTACAGGCTTTGGCCAGACGAAGCATGGTGGATGTGGCCATGGTCACACTGGTTCGGCCGGGAATGTTGTAAAGAACAATGGGGATATGGACCGCGTCGGCAATGGACTTAAAGTGCAGAAACAGTCCTTCTTGCGTGGGCTTGTTGTAATACGGGTTGACCAGCAGGACCGCATCAGCGCCCGCTTTTTTGGCATGGCGCGTCAGGTCAATGGCTTCGTCGGTGCTGTTGCTGCCGGTACCGGCAATAACCTGCAGGCCGGTACCGCGGGCGACGGCAATGGCGGTTTCAATAACCTTGTGGTGTTCATCATGCGAGAGCGTTGGCGATTCGCCGGTGGTGCCGACGGGCACAATGCCGCTTACGCCGCTCTTTACCTGAAACGCGATTTGCCGCTCGTAGGCCACGCGGTCGAAGCGGCCTTTGTTAAACGGCGTAATCAAGGCGGTATAAACGCCCATAAACATGGTGATTTCTCCAAACACAGCATGGCGGCATGGCCTTTAACCAGGGACGCTCCTGCGCCGCATTTGCCGCGAACTATCCAGTGTACACTAACGGGCCATCGTATGGGCAATGGCCTGCTTCATATCGGCCACGGCAGTGCGCAGGCCGGTAAAAATAGCCCGGCTGATAATGGCATGGCCAATGTGCAATTCCAAGAGGCCCGGCAGCGCGGCAATGGCGGCCACGTTGCGGTAGTCAAGCCCGTGGCCTGCGTTAAAACGCATGCCCGCATTAAGCACCTGCTCGCCGGCCGAGCGCACTTTGTCTAACTCGGCCAGACACGCCTGCTGGCCCAAGGCGTTGGCATAGGGACCGGTATGAATTTCGCAAATATCGAACCCGGCGTCGCGTGCGGCGGCAACTTGCCGGGCATTGGCATCCACAAAGGCGCTGACCACGATGCCTGCACGATGCAATTGCGAGACTGCGGCTTTTATTGCCGGCAGGCGTGCAGCAACATCGAGACCGCCCTCGGTGGTGATTTCACGGCGGTTTTCAGGCACAAGCGTCACCATGGCCGGCTTGATTTTACGGGCAAGGCGGACCATTTCGCTTACGGCGGCCATTTCCATATTGAGAGGACGGTGCACGGTGCGGGCGAGGAGTTCAAGGTCGCGGTCTTGTATATGGCGACGGTCTTCGCGCAGATGTACGGTAATAACATCGGCACCGCCAAGCTCGGCCTCTACAGCGGCCCAAACCGGGTCAGGCTCGCTTGCCCGCCTCGCCTGCCGCAGGGTTGCGACATGATCTATATTAACGCCCAAAATAGCCATTAAAACACCTTCGTTTCCTTGGGGAGAGATTTTACACGAAATGCGGCGGTGTAACAGCAGCTCGCGGCGGTGCCGCGAGAACAGGCGAGAGTAGAGCAGTCGAGCAGGAGAGCCGGGTTGCTGCGCTTGGGAGCGGCCAGCGCAGGCTGGCTGGTTTATGGGGTTGGTGGTGAGAGAAGGCCTTTGAATATTGGGTTTGGGGAGTGTGTTGTGTTTAACAAGTTGCGAAATCTTAAGGAAATGCTGAAGGATGCCAAGATCGTTTTTGCAGAAAGTGGCAAAACATTGAGATTTTTTTGAAGGATGCCAAGTTGTGGTGTTGGGGGAGGAAAAAGCGGTGTTTTTTGAAATTTTGGGTGCGAGCAAACATGCATGACTATTGCACGTTTTTGAAGGATGCCAAGATAGAAATGGCAAAACATTGGTGTTTTGATGAAGAATTTCCCGCTTGGGGATGGATGAGGGGTGAAAAGGGGCGTTTTTGCGTGCGGCTGATGTAAGCAAACCCGCATGGATATTGGTTGGCTTTGAAGGATGCCAAATTAAAAGTAGCAAAACGTTGGTGTTTTCCTGAAGGATGCCAAGATCGGTTTTTGCAAATATTGCAAAACATTGGTTTTTTGTTGAAGGATGCCAAGATGCGCGCACGCAGCGTGTTGGAGTGGGTTTACACCACAAGATTCGCAAAAGGGGGCTTTGGGGATGGCAATAATGGGCGCGATGGAGCATGTAAGTATTTATGCGTGGCATAGTGGGGATAGTTGGGCGCTGAGAGATGACGGTCTCGCGCAGAGAGTTGGAGGCACAGAGACGACGACGCTGATTTACCGCAAAAGCGAGAGGACGATTGCGTAACGGGCTTGGTGGCTTTGGGGTTTCAGCGTGGTTGTGGACATGGCGGTGGGCGAGTTAGGGTGGAGGCGGTTGGGGCGAGCGCGGTGGTTGGTTGCGGGTGAGGACACCCGCGCTCCCGGGGTTGGGAGTGGCTTAGGGCAATGGTGCGCCGCAGATTACCTCGGCCTGCTGCATGACCAAGGCTGTTGCGGATTCCTGTTTGTCGGGCGGGTAGCCGTATTTTTTCAGGATGCGTTTGATAATGACGCGGATGCCGGCACGGGCGGATTCGCGGACGGTCCAATCAATGGTGGCGTTTTTTCTGACCGATTCGACGAGTTCGCGCGCGATGCTCTTGAGCGTCGGCTCGCCGAGGACTTTTACGGCGCTGTCGTTAACCTCCAATGCATCGTAGAAGGCCACTTCATCCTCGGTAAGGCCAAGCTGCTGGCCACGGTTTTGGGCCGCGCGCATTTGTCTGGCGAGTTCGATGAGTTCGGAAATGACCTGCGCGGCCTCGATTGAACGGTTCTGGTAGCGGCGAATGGATTCTTCGAGCATCTCGGCAAATGATCGGCCTTGAACTACGTTGCGACGCAACCGGGCTTTAATTTCGTCGTTGATTAATTTCTGCAGCAATTCCACGGCGAGATGTCGTTGCGGCAGATCGCGCACTTCCCGTAGAAAATCATCCGATAGAATCGAGATATCGGGCGACTTAAGCCCGGCCGCCGCAAAGATATCAATCACCTGATCGGAAATGACCGCCTGTGAAACAATCTGCCGAATCGCCAGGTCAATGTCTTCACCGGTCTTTCCACCGGCAGCCTCCAAGGCTTTGGTCAATCCGGCCCGTACCGCCTGGAAAAACCCCACTTTATCCCGGATACGCAGAGCCTCATCGTCAGGCACAGATAATGCGAATGCCTGGGATAACTCAGTCACGGCTTGCAGATAGCGCTTTTTACCATCTTCTAATTGCAGAATGTGTTCCATTGCCTGGGCGATCCCAGCCATGCGCCTGGAAGCAGGACCGTTCAATACCGCTTCATAGTCGAAGCCGTCGAACATTTTGGACACAGCAGCAAACTTTTGCCGCATGACGGCGACCGCTTCGGTCTGATCTACAGCCGCATCCCCTCTGCCACCGCCTTCGGTGTATGCCGCGAGCGCCTTTTTCAATTGATCGGCGAGACCAAGATAGTCCACCACCAGCCCGCCGGGCTTGTCGCCGAATACGCGGTTCACGCGGGCGATGGCCTGCATCAGGCCATGGCCGCGCATTGGCTTATCGAGGTACATTGTATGCAGACAGGGGGCATCAAAGCCGGTAAGCCACATATCGCGCACAATAATAACTTTAAGGGGATCTTTCGGGTTCTTGAAACGTTCGGCCAATGATTCGCGGCGCGGCTTATTACGAATATGCTGCTGCCACCCAAGCGGGTCCGATGCTGAGCCGGTCATCACAATCTTGATAGCACCTTTGCCATCATCGTCGCTATGCCAATCGGGCCGCAGGCGAATCAAGGCATCATAAAGTTCCACGCATATTCGCCGGCTCATGCACACAACCATGGCCTTGCCATCTATGGCGGAGAGACGCTCTTGAAAATGTCGAACAATATCTTCCGCGACCAGTCCAATGCGTTTGGGCGTGCCGACCAGCGCCTCTACCTTTGCCCAACGACTTTTGGCCGCACGGCGGGCGGATTCTTCTTCGCCCTCGGTGACTTCTTCAAAGGCGGCGTCAATCTTGGGCTTTTCAGTTTCAGAAAGGCTGATCTTGGCCAGCCGAGCCTCATAATAAATGGGGACCGTGGCACCGTCGTCCACCGCCCGTTGAATATCATAGATATCAATGTAATCGCCAAAGACCGCCGGAGTGCTTTTGTCGGTGCCTTCAATGGGCGTACCGGTAAAGCCGATGAAACTGGCATTGGGCAGGGCATCGCGCATGTGGCGGGCGAAGCCATCAATAAAGTCGTATTGGCTGCGGTGCGCCTCATCGGCAATTACCACAATGTTTCGCCGATCAGAAAGCAGCGGAAATGTATCGCCTCTATTCTCCGGCAAAAACTTCTGGATGGTGGTAAACACCACACCACCGGATGCAACCGTCAGGAGCTGCCGTAGGTGCGTCCGGTCTTGCGCCTGCGCCGGATTCTGCCGGAGCAGGTCACAGCAGCGCGAAAACGTACCGAAAAGCTGATCGTCGAGATCATTGCGGTCGGTGAGGATAATGACGGTGGGGTTGGCCATAGCGGACTGTTGAATGATTTTACCGGTGTAAAAAGCCATCGAAAGACTTTTGCCGCTGCCCTGCGTGTGCCATACCACGCCGATTCGCCGATCACCCGCGGGTGCGGTTGCGCGCAGCGTGCAGTCAACCGCCTTATTGACGGCGTAATATTGGTGGTAGCCGGCGATTTTTTTCGAGACGTTTACCCCGTTTTTTTCAAAGACGGTAAAGAAGCGAATTAAATCCAACAGGCGGCCCGGCTCGAACATGCCGCGGGCAAGCACATCCATCTGCGGCAATGAATCTGGGGCCAGACCGGTGCCATCAATGGTGCGCCAGGGCATAAAGCGTTCCCAATCTGCGGTGAGGGTGCCGGCGCGGGCGCTGAGGCCGTCGCTGATAACCAGCAGTTCGCTAAATGCAAACAGGCTTGAAATTTGCCTTTGATACGTTTGCAGTTGCCGAAAGGCTCGTTTGATAGTGGCATTGGCATCGGCCGGGTTTTTAAGTTCCACCACAACCAGCGGCAGGCCGTTAATAAATAGCACCACATCCGCCCGACGGTTTTGATTGCCTTCGATGACTGTGAATTGATTAACGGCGAGAAATTCATTGTTTGCTATATTGTCCCAATCCATCAGGCGGGCATTGTCATGCTGAATGGGGCCGTCTTTCTTGCGATATTCCACAGGGACGCCATCGAGCAGCCATTGATGATTACGGCGATTGTTTTCGAGCAGGCTGGGGCTTTCGGTGAGCATGACTTTGCGGAGTGCTTCTTCGAGTGCCGCCGGCGGCAGGTTGGGATTCAAGCGCCCCAAGGCCTTGCGCAGCCGCCGAATCAGCAATACCTCGCTGTAATCCGCCCGTTCGGGGCTGATGCCGTCATGGGCGATATCGGGTCCGTTGGCATAGTTATAGCCAAGGTCTTTAAAAATTCGAATCAGTTCGGCCTCGATTTGAGCTTCGTCGAGAAATGTGATTTTTGCGGTGTTGTGACGATTCGCTGTCATGCGGACAAGTTACCGTGCTTTGGCATTGTTGGCCAGTGAGTGCTGGGAGCCGTGGGAGCCATGGGAGCGCGGCTGTCCTCAGCCGCAAGTGGATGGCGGGCTATTTTGTTGCGGACGAGGACGTCCGCGCTCCCATAAGGGCGGGTGAGGACACCCGCGCTCCCGCGATTATTTCGCCTATGGCGATGGCTTCTTTGGCGAGTTTTAGCGTCTGCTCCCATTCCGGTACGGAACGATTGCGGGGGCTTTGGCCGGGCGGCGGTTCTTTCACATCCTCAATAACTGAGAAGATCAGTGCATAAAAAGTGGCGATGTCATGGGCTAATTCAGGCTTTAAGTAGCCGAGCTTATCGGCATTGTTTTCGTAGACTAAAAAATATTTCTCCCGCATGCCTATCGTGAAGAAGAAGGATTCATCGAATGGCTTGCCCGCGCCGATTCGGCGTTCGATGCGTAGAATATACTCTCGGGCTTCTATAATTTTCAACGTTGCTGCAATTTCGGCAAGCAAAGCATGTTTAATAGTCTGAGTGCTTTTACGATGCTGGTAAATTTGCGCAAAGACGCCACCGGCTATTGCCAATATCCCGCCGATAATTACCGGGATAAGATTGGTCAACATTACATCGCCTCCGAAATTGCTTGTTCCATTTCTAAACAGCGAGTTCGCCAGATAAGAGCTTGGGGAGAATGGCGTCGCGGTATGCCCCAACAGCATGGATGACGCGGCGGTTGCGAAGCGATTGTCTAATAATCGGCTGGGCTGTTTGTTCGAAGCTCTCGACCAGATGGCCCGGGGGCATTACGAGTTTTATGCTGTTCAGGTGCGTCGGCCCGAAATTTAATTGTACGCTCCCGCATGCGGCGGCGAACATCTCTTCCAGAAAATACGCTGACTGCAGGAAGTTCCATAGGTACCCCAATGCAAGGGACCCACGCCCTCGCATACGGATGATTGACGTATTTAACATTGCCGGAAGGTGATCCTGCCGGACGATGGCTAGCCGACCGAGCGTTCCGGACGTTGAAATAACGATATCGTCCTCAGATAAGGCGAAATGGGAGTACCTGCTCACAAATTCGGTCTCACTGATCGAATTAGCCCTTGGCATGTCGAGGTCGCCATCCGCTATACACCTAATGTTAAGGAATTTAACTCCCGTTTCCCGGTATTGCCAATTGCGCAATCCTGGCCCCTCAAGAAAATCTATTTGGTCCGGAAATTTCCCCACCCTCCATCCCTTCGGGATCAGCCCTAGCTCAGACCTTTGGAATTCGGATGGAAATAGATCGGCAATATGTTTTGGCAGCCCTGTGTCACGACCGGCGGCTTTGGCGTGCACCGGGTCGAAGTCAACAAACCACGACTTAAATATGGCCCGGGCCATGGCTTCGAGAGTTTCATTCATGCGACGGTTGAGTTCGATTTTGTCGTCGAGGGTGCCGAGGATATGGGCGATGCGCTTTTGGATTGGGAGGGGTGGGAGGCGTAAATTTAGGGCGTAGAAGCTTCCACGGCTGGTTGAAGGTATTGCAGAACCGCTGTCCATGGCATTGATATCTTGCGTTTTCAATTGGTAATACGCCCAGCGCATATCGAGATCGCACTTAGGGCGCAAATAGAAAGCGGTATCGATGACAAAAAATGGCTCGCCACAGTAATGGACCCCGCGGTACGCCCCTTTACGGCCGATTATGACCCCCGATGAACGGGTTAGTGCTTGATCGTGACTCCCGATCCTGCCGTTCGTGCCAAAGACAGGAATTCTCCCAGCACTATTTTCGTAACCGCGCAAAGCTTTGCCGTATTCCAAGACGGCGATATCACCCCAACAGCACTGTCGCCATTTGTTCGTCATTGCTTGCAATCCTTATCACCGGGAGCGCGGGTGTCCTCATCCGCATTTAGTTTGGCCGCTTCAATATTCGTTGCGAGCGGTGGCGATTGCGTGCTCTTTGCGCGTGGGGGGATTGACGAGGGGGTCTTTGCGGGTGGGGACACCCGCGCTCCCAGGGTGGCGGACGGGGAATGTCGCAAGTTTGTTGTACGCGGTTTTTGTCTCATCCAAGCCCCAATGCTTTTTTTGCGGCTACGGTAGTCAGCGTGATTAAGACTGATTTTACTACGTCAAACGCCAGTCCGCCTGAAGCATTTGCGGCTCGTTTGGCCTTCGACCAGATTCCATCGTCGCGGCTTGCTTCAAGAAACTCGTACCCCTGCCAGGTGAGCGATACTGGGCTCGCTGCCGGTGAACGTTCTCCAATCGCGGTAACGTCCTCTGTCAGCATCAACCCGGCTTGTCCGGCAAGGTAAATATGAAATCCGATTTGGTCGTCGGTGTATCCTTCGACCGTGATTGCATGTGGCGCAAAGCCATACTCGGCTTCTTCGCATATTTGGAGTATTTTTCGGATGAGGTCGAGATCGCGTTTCATTGGAGGTGCTCCGATTGCGTATTGGTTATGGGAGCGCGGGTGTCCTCACCCGCATTTAGTTTGGCAGCTTCATTATTTTCTGCGAGCGGTGGCGACTGCGTGCTCTTTGCGCGTGGGGGGATTGGCGAGGGGGTCTTTGCGGGTGGGGACACCCGCGCTCCCAATGTGGCGAACGGCGACGTTTGCGATCCCAATTGGAATCCAATTTGGTCGTCGGTGTAGCCTTCGACTGTGATTGCACGTGGCGCAAAGCCATGCTCCGCTTCTTCGCATTTTTGGAGTAGTTTTCGGATAAGGTCGAGGTCGCGTTTCATTGGCGGTGCTCCGGCTGGATGTTGGTAATGGGAGCGCGGGTGTCCCCACCCGCATTTAATTTGGCTGCTTCATTATTTTTTGCAGGTGAGGATATTTGCGCCATTGTAATGGCGGGCTGGGGTGGCGCTTCCATTTCCGTATTGGCGGGTGAGGACACCCTCGCTCCCATTCCCAGGTTTGCGGGTGGGGACACCCGCGCTCCCAATGACGTTTGCGCTCCTAGGGAACTCCAGGGCCAGTCGGTGGCATTTGCAACTAGCCCGGCCTTGACGGGATTTTGGTGGATGTACGCGACGGCTGCGTCGAGGTGCCGCTCGCTGCGGATGTAGCGATCCCAATAATCTTCCTGCCAGAGCTGGCCCTTACGGCCGAGCTTGCGATTGATTTCACGGGCGGTAAAACTTTTGAAGCCCTTTACGATCTCGGCCAATGCAAAGCCCTCGCGCTGCGTCAAAAGAATATGGACATGGTTGGGCATAACAACCCATTCCAAAAGATTGTAGCGCACGGTGTCAAATTCGAGCCACGAGCGAACTACGATCCTGGCGATATCGGTCTGCTTGAGGCAGCACGAACCATAGCCGCGATCAAGATGTTCTTCGATGCGTTGGCGATAGGCGGCATCGCCTTCGGCATTGTTGAGTTCGCTTGCCAGGCGCTGGAGAACTGTCTGCGGTAAGGAGTCGGCGAGGCGGTAGGTGATCATCTGTGTTTTGGATTGATCGTCAAAATGGGGTAAATAGCCACGGGAGTGCCATCCTTTGGGGACGTCCTTCGCACTAGCTTTGGCAGTGTCTTCTTTTATGGGAGCGCGGCTGTCCTTGGCCGCAAATTGATGATGGGTTATTTTGGGTGCGGACGAGGACGTCCGCGCTCCCGGGGTTGCGGGTGGGGACACATTCGCTTTCGTATTTGCGGGTGAGGACACGTTCACTCCCGTATTTGCGGGTGGGGACACCCGCGCTCCCAGGGTCATGGCTTGGCCTCCAGCGGGAAGCCCAGATCTTTGAGGTTCTTGCAAATTTCTTTCTCCAACTTGGATGATTCGGCGAATTGTTCCGCCAGCGTGGCAGTCAGCCGGCGCATTTTCTGGTCGAATGGCTCGCCATCATCCTCTACATCCGCAGCGCCAACATAGCGGCCCGGTGTCAGGACATAGCCATGGGAGGCCATTTCTTTTTTATCGGCTGATTTGCAGAAGCCGGCGATGTCCGCATATTTACCGGCGGACTTCTCGCCGCGCCAGGCATGATAGGTGTTGGCGATTTTAGCGACATCAGCATCGGTAAGTTCAAGATGTGTGCGGTCAATCATGGTGCCGAGCTTGCGGGCATCAATAAAAAGAGTTTCATCTTTCCGGGCGCGAAACTTGCCGTTGCTTTTTGTTCGCGTCAAAAACCACAAACAGACCGGAATCTGCGTGGTGTAAAAAAGCTGCCCCGGCAATGCGATCATACAATCAACGAGATCGGCCTCGATAATTGCCTTGCGGATGTCACCTTCGCCGGACGAGTTGGAACTCATTGAGCCGTTGGCCATGACAAAGCCGGCAATGCCTTGGGGCGCGAGATGATAAATAAAATGCTGGATCCACGCATAATTGGCGTTGCCATTGGGTGGCGAGCCAAATTTCCAGCGAGGGTCGGATTTAACGCGCTCGGCTCCCCAGTCACTCATGTTGAATGGTGGGTTGGCCAGAATAAAATCGGCCTTGAGGTCCTTGTGAAGGTCCTGATGGAATGAGTCGGCATGATGCGCTCCAAGGTCGGCATCAATGCCGCGGATCGCGAGGTTCATTTTGGCCATGCGCCAGGTGGTGGGGTTTGATTCCTGCCCGTAGACGGCAATATCGCCAATACGTCCGCCATGGGCGAGTACAAACTTTTCTGACTGCACAAACATGCCGCCGGAGCCGCAGCACGGGTCGAAGATGCGCCCATGGTAAGGCTCAATCATTTCGGTAAGGAGTTTGACGACCGAGGCGGGGGTATAAAATTCGCCACCGCCCTTGCCTTCAGCCGAGGCAAAGCGCCCGAGAAAATATTCATACACCCGGCCGAGGAGGTCCTTGGAGCGGCTGGCGGCATCGCCGAGGCCGATGCCGGAGAGCAGATCAATCAACTCACCCAGGCGGGCCTTATCGAGTGCCGGGCGGGCATAGTCTTTGGGTAACACGCCTTTGAGGCTGGTGTTTTCTTTTTCAATGGCGATCATGGCATCATCAATGAGCCGGCCGATATCGGCCTGTTTGGCGGCGGCCTGCAAGACCGCCCAACGGGCGGATTTTGGCACCCAAAACACATTTTTGGCGGTGTACTCGTCGCGATCTTCCGGGTCGGCATTTGGCTCGGCCTGCAAAACGTTGTGATGTTCCTGAAAGGAGTCGGAGATGTACTTAAGAAAAAGCAGCCCCAGCACCACGTGCTTGTATTCGCCAGAGTCCATATGGCCGCGGAGTTTATCCGCGGCAGCCCAAAGTGTGGCTTCAAAACCGAGAAGCCCGGCCCCGCCGGCATCCGCTGCTTTACGCGCTTTGGCCATGCAAACTCCTTGAAGACAAAAGGCACCTACGCCAAGCAGGATGATAGCCCGTGCTCCATGGGCGGGCAATTGAGCGGTGGTGGGCTAGGCCGCGTTGACGAAGGCGGGCGGTGGGCGGCGCGCGGCCGGCTTTTGTCGCGCGGTTTGCTTTCTGCTGCGATCATTACGTATCATGCGGGAAGTGAACGCGAGAGGCTTGCTGGCATTAAACAGGGCGCTAAACAGGGCATTGGATTATGCGACATTACTATGGCGAGTTTGATGGGCAGGAGTTCCCCACGCCGGATTCGCTTTTTGCCAGCGACGACTTTTTGGAGTTCATTCTCAGCTTTGGCGAAAAGGGCCTTGAAGCCCTCGATAAGTATCAACCCGTAGACCCCAAGCTGCTGGAAGAATTGTTCAAACAGGGCATGCTGGAAAAGGTGGGCGGACGAACGCGCCTTACGCCGCGGGCTATTTCGGCAATGCAAAACAAAGCCTTGATGGAGATTTTTGCGCAGTTGCCGCGGGGCACGCGCGAAGGCCATGCCACGCGTCAGGCGGGAGCCGGGGCCGACCGGCTTGAAGGCACCCGCCCCTACAGCTTTGGCGATCCGGTATCAGAAATAGACTTGCACCAGTCGCTGCGCAACGCACTGCAGCGGCGGGCGGCTGGAGGCAAACCGGGCGGCACACCGATTGAATTTAATCAGGATGATCTTGAACTGCACCTGGTGGAACAAACCACCAACTGCGCCTTGTGCATTCTTATAGATATGTCGGGCAGCATGATGCGCCATGGACGTTTTTTGGCCGCCAAAAAAGTTGCCATGGCGCTAAGCGCATTGGTTAAGCAGCGCTTTCCGCAGGACTCGGTTGATTTTGTGGGGTTTTACTCAACGGCGACGGCAGTACGCGAAGAGCACGTACCGCTGCTTGTGCCGAAGCCGGTTACTACTCATGAGTACAGCATAGACATCAAAGTGCCTTTGTCGCAGGCGGCCAAAACGCACCAACACTTCACCAACCTGCAATTGGGCATGCAAATGGCACGCGCCGCGCTGCAGCGGCGCTCCGCGCAGCAGAAGCTGATGTTCATTATTACCGACGGGCAGCCCACCGCACATGTAGAAGGCGACACGCTTCGGCTGATGTACCCGCCAAGTCAGCGCACGGCATTGGCGACCCTGCGCGAAGCGCTGATGTGCTCGCGGGCGGGCATACGGGTGGCCACCTTTGCCCTTATTGAAGATTACTGGGGCATGGACTGGGTGGAGTTTGTGGACCAACTCACGCGTTTATGCCGGGGTGCGGCTTTCTACTGCGCCAGCGAAGACCTCTCAAGCTGCATTATGGAAAGCTACCTGACGGGCCGCAAAGCCAAAACGTACATTGCGTGATGTAGGGGTGTGCCCCGGCAACGCCAGCGCTGGCCGGGGTGGAATTACGCGGCTTAACCGCGTGGCTCGTAGTTTGACGATGTTTGATTCTGCGGCAATCTTGGCTGCGTGCAATACCGTTCGGGAAGAGGGCCAACCGGCAGGCTGGAAGCCTGCACCACAAAGGATGCCCTTCACCGCTGCGCGCGGTGCAAGTCGAACAGGGCCTGTTGCCAAAACACTGCGTTTAGCCGGCCGACACAACGCCAATGCTGCCCTGGCGACCAGCGCCGGCGGTTACTTCGGGCCGCCCGACCGCGTAATAATGCAGCCCGACGGCGGCCACCTTGCCGCTGGCGAGGCAGTTGCGGCCATCAAACACATGCTTGCCGCGCATGAGTTTGGCAATAGCGGCCCAGTCCTGGGTAATAAACTCGGGCCAATCGGTAATGATCGCGACGGCATCAGCGCCGGTTGTACATTCGGCGACACTGGCGCAATACTGCACCTGCGGCGGCAGCAACTTTTTGGCGTTGGCGGTGCCCTGCGGGTCGTAGGCCTTAATTTTCAGGCCGGCCGCGGCTAACTGCTTGATAATATCTATGCTGGGGGCTTCACGCATGTCGTCGGTGTCAGACTTAAACGCGAGGCCCCATACCGCCACCTGAGCGTTGGGCACATCTTTGACGGCATTGATAACGCGTTTGGCAAACCATTCTTTTTGCCGGGTGTTTACCTTTTCAACGCCGGCGAACAAAAATGGCTCAACGCCAATTTGCTTAAGCTCATGCACGAGCGCGGCGACATCCTTGGGAAAGCACGATCCGCCGTAACCTACACCGGCTTTCAAAAAGCCCGGGCCGATGCGTTTATCGGTGCCAATGCCGATGCGCACGCTTTCGATATCGGCCCCCATGGACTGCGCCAAAAGCGAGAGTTCATTCACAAAGCTGATGCGCATGGCCAGCATGGCGTTAGCGGCAAACTTGGTAAGTTCGGCACTTTGGCGATTCATCGAAAAAATGGCGAAGCCGCGGTCTATAAGGGGCTGATAGATTTCGCGCAGCACATCTAACCCGGCGTTGGTGTTGGCGCCAAATACAATGCGGTCAGGCTGCATAAAGTCCTGGATGGCGGTGCCTTCGCGTAAAAACTCGGGATTGTTGACCACTTCAATGCGGTGCGGAGCGTTTTTGACGCGGTCCACAACCTTTGAGCCGGTGCCAGGCGGAACCGTGCTTTTAATCACGAGTGTTTTGGGGCCGTTGGCGGCTTTGGCGACGGTTTCAGCGGCGGCAAAGAGCATGCTTAGATCGGCACCACCAGCCGGGCTGGGCGGAGTGCCCACGGCAATAAATATAGTTTGCGAGTCTTTAATGGCTGATTCGGCATCGGTGGTAAAGCGCAGGCGGCCATTTTTTACCTCGGCCTGAATGAGTTCTGACAGGCCGGGTTCGTAAATGGGCACATGGCCCTCCGAGAGACTTTTAACGCGGCTTGCGTCAACATCAACGGCAACAACATGATGCCCCAATGCCGCCAAGCACGTACCCGACACCAAACCAACATATCCGCAGCCAAGTACCGCCAACTTCATTCGCTATTTCCTTTGCTGTTAATGATGAAAACCAAACACACCGAGTTATCGCTCGACCAAAATTGCATCGCCGTGGAGCCGCACATTAAAACGTTTAATGGGGCCATTGGCTGGACCATCCACCGCGCAACCGGTGCGCAAATCAAACGCGGCATGATGCCACGGGCAGATGAGCAAGCTGCCGGTCACACGCCCAGCGCAAATGGGCAGGTCCGCATGGGAGCAGCGATCTTCGAACGCAAAGAACTCGCCGTCGGCGTTAAAAATCGCCAGTTTAAGCCCAGCCACTTCAATGGCGCGGCCCTCACCCACAGGAATATCGGCCTTTTGGGCCACGGTAGTATACTCTGGCACAAAAATAGTCCTATAAAGCACTTATCAGCAAGTGCGAGGCCAAAGTATACCAATGGTTCTACCAGTAAAACAGTTGGGAGCGATCGCATAAGGCAGCGGCACCAAGAACCGTCGCGAGCCACGACCCTATAAGGATTCTATTATGTATTGGGGTGGCGGCGTGGTTTGAACACCGGGAGGTGGACACCACATGGCTGGCGCTATTGGGGGCGGGTGGGAGGCGGTTTATCTGCATCGGAACCGGTGAACTTCAGCAGCAGTTTTCGCCAGGGGATGTTTGCAGCCAACCCGGCGGCAACCTCGCGTACGATAGGCTCTACCGCATTTACAACCGGGTGCTCACGGGCAATGTTTTGATGTGGGGCATCGGCCTGGGGGTGGCCGGCCTCTGATGCCAGCGGCGCGTTGGGCGAGGGCGTTGAAGGGCTTTGGCGCGAATGGCCGTCGGTATGCTCACCGCCAAACATGCCCTTGAGCCGATCAATCAGGCCGCCGCCCGCCGTACCTGCCGAGAGCAGCCCACTGCCCAGAGCAACACCAGCGGCAACCATGGAAGCCAAGGCTCCGCCGAGATGACGCTGCACCATGCGTGACGGCGAGTATCGTTCTTCGATCTGGTGCACAAACTCGCGCCCCTGATGATCAAGCTGCCGCAGCAGCAGATCGCGTTGGCGTTCGAGTTCCGCAATTTCATGTTCCAAACTCATGGCAGCGTCTCCACCGGCGGGACATTGGCAGGCGCATGGGCGCTATCGCTCGTTTGGCCACCGACGTTATCCGCCGTTATAGCCGTGCGTGGCGCAGCAGTCTTGCCACCGGCCCACGCGAGGAGCATAGCACCGGCGAGCAAGTGAGCGCCGGCAAAGACAAACCACACCGCCAAATTCGGCATAACCAAAAGCATCGCCCGAAAAATCGCAATATACAAAAACACTGCCCCGGCCAGCAGCAGCAGCGCCCCCACCACAGCCCACACGGCCCGCATCATGGCCCGCCGCATTATTTGCAGCAGTTGCAGCAGTATAATTCGAGCCTCAAGCTCACAGAGGCGGGCGGTGGAATGCGCCACTGTGGTCCAAAAGCCTGCGCGGGCACGGCCATTGCCGTCATGGTCGGCATCGGCTGAGCTTTGCGTTTCGGAGTTCTCGGGACGCATAGGCGAAACACCTTCCATCAGCCGATGATTGCGGCGAGCAAACACCGGTTCAATAAACTTAATAGGGCCAACCGCCGACAACCAAAGTGACCGCCCCAACGAGGCAGCCCGCTGTTAACAACGGCTGCGCGTGTTAGCCCGCGAGCATAAGCTCACAATACCAACAGCAACCAGCACAGCGGTACGGGCAATCAGCTATTGCGCCGCTTGATGGCATAACCCACCAAGAGGCCTGCCGCCAGCGCCATCGCCAGCGACTTGTACGGATTATGCCGCACATAGGTTACAACCGCCACATGCGAGCGAGCCGCCTGCTCTTTAATAGCTTCGGTTTTGTCGTGCGCCCAGTCAGAGGCGTGGCTCTTGATGCCGCCCAAACGATCGGACGCAACTTTGCCCACTTCACCGGCAAGGTCGGCAACGGCACCTTTGGCGACAACATACTTGCGTCGCAGCTCCGCAGCATGACCGTCCGTGGCGGTACTGTCGGGCGAAACCATAACATTGTCAGACATGACCAAACTCCTTATTCTTCTCTCGGTCGCTTGCTCTGTTGACATGGCTGGGCGGCGGGAAGCGGCCAGAAACGAAATCGCCGGCCAGTCGTACACACTCATTTGTACAACTTTTGCCACCTGCAATGCAAGCTGCCTTAAAAAATAGCGCCATTCGCCTGACGGTATGCGTGGGCCGCCTAGCGCGATACAATTTGACGTTGGTGTGGCATCCGGCCCGCCAGCGGAGATGTTGTGCCCCAGTTTCCTACCGACATGCCTGAACGCGACGAAGCCGAGGCGGCAAGCCTTGCGCCCAGCCCCCCGCTGGCGCTGCCTGCGCGGGGCCTTGGCATTTGGGGGAGCGGTTTAGCCGCACGCGATGTGTCGGTGGCGGCGGTAATGGCTTTAGCGTGGCCCGCCATTGGCGAGCAGGTGCTTAATGCCATTATCGGCCTGACCGATACGGTGATTGCGGGGCACATTCCGGGCAGCCCGCAAACGGTGGCCGCGGCAACCGCGGCTGTGGGCCTTATGACTTATATTCAGTGGTTTGCCGGCCTTATGACCGCGGCCCTGGGGGTAGGGGCGACGGCTATTGTAGCGCGGAGCATTGGGGCGGGCCGGCGCAATCTGGCGCGCCGCGTCACGGGCACATCGGTGACGGCGGCCTTTGCGATTGGGCTGGCGACGGCCATTATGCTTTTTGTCTTTGCCAAGCCGGTTGTGTACGCCTGCCGCCTGCACGGGCAAGCCGCGATCTTTGCCATTCAATATCTGCGTATTATGGTGGTGACCATCAGCCTGCAGACCGCAGCGCAAATTGGCATGGCAGCCTTGCGCGGCGCGGGTAATACATTTCAGCCCATGCTCATCATGCTGATGGTGATGGTTATTAACGGCATATTCTCCACCGCCTTTACTTATGGCTGGCTGGGAGCACCGGCCTGGGGCCTGCGCGGCGACGCTTTCGGCACGCTGCTGGCCTACCTCACCGGCGGAATATGCACCACCATTATCCTGTTTGCCAACACGGGAAAACTCACCATACGGCTGCGGCATCTGCGCCTTGTACCTCATTTGCTCACGCGCGTTGTGAAGGTCGGCTTTCCGAGCTTTATTGAGGGCATATTGCTGTGGGCCGGCCAATTTATGATTGTGCTGTTTGTGATGAATGCCGCGACCGATCCCAACGGCTACACGCTGGCGGCGCACGTGTCGGTGCTGCGAATTGAGTCCATCGCGTTTTTACCCGGGTTTGGCTTTGGCATTGCGGCGTCCACCATGGTGGGGCAATACCTGGGGGCCGGGCGGCTTGACCAGGCCCGCCGTGCCGGAAAATTAGCCTCACTTTTGGGGTTGGGCACCATGACGGCTCTGGCGCTACCGATGGTATTTGCCCCACGATTTATGCTGGGGTTAATTGTCACATCCCAGCCGGTCATAAATACCGGTGTGTGGCCGATGGTGTTGGCAGGGTTGGCGCAGCCAGGCTTTGCACTGGCGATTTGTTTTTCTGGAGCGCTCAAGGGCGCCGGCGAAACCTTCTGGCCGATGGTTGTTACGCTCGGAGGCATTTTTATCGCCCGCTTTGGCACGCTGGGTGTCCTTTGGCCGATGTGGCATGAAGGCCTGCCGGCGGCGAGCCTGACGGCGGTTTGGATTGGCATACTCGTAGACCTGTGCCTGCGCGGCCTATTGAATTATGGAGCGTTTTATCGCGTGGCGTGGCATAAGCGGCGGGTATAGGCGCAGCAACGAGCTTGGGAGGCCTTGCGGCCAAGAGCGGATAAGTTCAGCGTGGATTTATGAGGTTAAGTGACTTGGACGCGGCTTTTTGAGCATATTTTTTTGGACGAGCGAGAAGGGATGTTCAATCCCCAAATCGTTTCAGAGTAAACTCTTGGCCCAATCCCCGACGACCGCGACGAGTTTGAGCATACGGTCGGAGCTGATATGTGTCCCCACAAAGGGGGGGGCAGGTCATCGTAGCGCAATTCAACAGCATAGGGCTGCAGGAAGCAAACCTCGTTGACTTCCGCCGGTACAGCCGTACGTTGCATCATGATGTCCAACAGTGTCTGCAAGTCGTGTGTCTTGGGAAAAGGCTCTTCGAAACGGCATAGCACCGCCTTGAGATATTTCTCGGCTGCCTGCTGTGCGTGAAAGCCAATGACGGCGGTATCCATTGATGCATCCGCAGCCAGTACCTTGGCCGCATATGCGTCCACCTCCGCCTTGGCGAGCATTGTTTGCGATTGCTCAGTCCATTTCATGGCATACCCGGCCTTCCTTCCAGGCGTGGTGAAGAATGTTATTCGGCGTTGTTTTCCATTCGTCGAAAACGCTGCGGCTTGTGACGACTATGTCTATGCCAACGCGACTCCCGCGAAGCGAGCTTCTTAGACGCACCGCCTCTGAGATGCGATCTGCCACCACCGGCTCGATTACCAGAAAGTCCAAATCGCTGTTGGAGGTAGCTTCGCCACGCGCGTAAGAACCAAAAAGTATGACCTCCGAGCCGGCGGGCGCGGCTCCAATCAGGCGGCGGGCAAAGGTGTTGATGGTCGCTTGATCCAGCATGCACATTCCCAAACAAAATCGCCGAGGACGCGGCAGTCCACAACCAGCAAATGGCTCTGGCTTGCCGCGGCACTGAAAAAAGTCTATCCACTTATAACGTTAAACTCAACGTGATTTGGGCTTCAAGGCCTGGGGGCAAGCGGTGCCATTTGGGTTGCTTGCGTGGTTGGGGGGCACAATGCCCCCTGCGGTTGGCGGGTATTACAGCATGCCCAACTGCAGCATGGCTTCTTCGGACATGCGATCTTTGGTCCAGGGCGGCTCCCATACCAGGTTAACTTTGGCGGCCTTGACGGAGTCCACGCTTTCAACCGCCTGCTGCACCGCTGGCGGCATTGAGCCGGCCACGGGGCAGCCGGGGGCCGTGAGCGTCATTTCGATATTGACTTCACGCTCGGCGGAAATGTCTATTTTGTAGATGAGGCCGAGGTCGTAGATGTTGACGGGTATTTCGGGATCGTAGATGGTGCGCAGCTTTTCTATGATGTCGGCCTCGATGGCTTTGTCCATGAGCGCGGAGGTTACAGTGGCTCCACCCGCGGGCGGTGGTTCGCCGGCGGCACCCGCGGCGGCGGCCGAAGCCGGTTTGGGGCCTTGAAAGTTTCCGCCGGAGGCATTGACGGGCAATTTCGTCGCATGCGGGTTTTTAAACACAAAGCCGCGCCGCTCACCTTCATCGCGAAAGTCCAACTCGGTGCCATCAAGATTGGGATGACTCTCGGGATCGCAGACGATGTTGATGCCCTGCGAATCGAGGCGAATGTCATTTTCGCGCGAGGCTTCGGTCAGATCGAGAATGTAGTTAAAACCCTGCGGATTGCGCCCCTTGATGCCGATGCGCAGCACGGTGCCGGCGCTCAAACCCTGGTCTTTGATGATTTTTTTTATTTCTGTAGCGGCCGCATCGGTAATGGTTATTGCCATGTTGTTCATCCGCAATAAAAGCGAATGCTCCAAAATAAACTACATCATTCAGTTGAGGCCGGTGCGGGCTGATCTTTAAGCGCCGCCTGAAGCGTATGCCACGCCAGTGTAGCGCATTTGACCCGCACCGGAAACTCGCGTACGCCCGCGAAAGCGCCGAGTTTGCCCAGCGCCTCGACCTCTTCTTCGGGAGGCTGCTCGTCCGGCGCGCCGGTGAGCATGTGATGAAATCGCTGAAAGGTTGCCTCGGCTTCAGCGATGGTTTTTCCTTTGAGTGCTTCGGTCATCATCGAGGCCGACGCGGTTGAAATGGCACAGCCCGCGCCCGTAAAGCCAATATCGCTGATCACGCCGTTGTCTACCTGCACATAGAGTTTTAAGCGATCACCACAAAGCGGATTGTGCCCGTCGGCATGATGATTGGCCGCAGGCAACGCGCGGCTGTTGCGTGGATGCTTGCTATGATCAAGAATCACTTCCTGGTAAAGTTCGCGCAGGTCCGACATCAGCCAAATACCTCTTTAACCCGGCCCAGCGCCGCGACAAGCCGGTCAACATCGTCACGTGTGTTGTAAAAAGCGAATGAAGCCCGCACGGTGGCTGGCACGTTAAGGCGGTCCATGACGGGTTGACAGCAATGATGCCCCGTGCGCACCGCCACGCCTTCGCCATCAAGAATGGTGCCCACATCGTGCGGGTGCACGCCATCGAGGTTGAATGAAATAACCGCGGCCTTATGCGCTGCGGTGCCGAGAATCTTTAACCCGCTTACACGGCTTAGCTCCTGGGTGGCATAGTCGAGCAGGTCGCGTTCCTGTGCGGCGATGGCGTCAAAGCCGATGTTGTTGACATAATCGAAGGCGCTGGCCAAGGCGATGGCGCCGGCGATGTGTGGCGTTCCGGCTTCAAACTTTGCCGGAATGACGTTGTAGGTGGTTTTTTCAAACGTGACGGAGGCAATCATATCGCCGCCCCCCTGATAGGGCGGCATAGCCTCGAGCAATTGCGCTCTGGCCCACAATACGCCGATGCCGGTTGGCCCGAAAACCTTGTGGCCGGAAAATACGAAAAAGTCACACCCCAGGGCCTTTACGTCCACCGCAAGGTGCGGCACGGATTGGGCACCGTCAATAAGCACTTTAGCGCCCGCGTCGTGAGCCATGGTGGTGATGCGTTCAACATCGTTGATGGTGCCCAGCGCATTGGAAATGTGCGTTACCGCCACCATGCGGGTGCGGTAGTTAAGCAGTTTGGCATAGGCATCCAAATCTAACTCGCCGGCATCGTTCATAGGAATGACTTTAAGCACCGCGCCCTGCCGCTGGCACACCATCTGCCAAGGCACAATATTGGAGTGATGTTCCAACGCTGAGACAATAATTTCATCCCCGGGCTTGATGCTGATAAAGCCCCAGCTTGAGGCAACAAGATTAATGGCCTCGGTGGCGCCGCGCACAAAAATAATTTCCCTCGGATCGTAAGCGCCTATGAATTGTGCGGCCTTGCTGCGGGCTTTTTCGTACGCTTCGGTGGCATCGGCGCTAAGTTCGTACACGCCCCGATGGATGTTGGCGTTGAGCGAATTGTAATACCGGGCAATGGCCGCAATGACGGCCTGCGGCTTCTGGCTGGTGGCGGCATTATCGAGGTATGCCAGCGGCTTACCGCGCATCTGCTGCTGCAGCAGCGGAAAGTCGCGGCGAATGGCCGCGGCGTCAAAGCGAAATGGCTTTGGGGTTTGACGGCTTGGCCGGCTTGGTGTGGTTGTGGTCATGGCAGTGGTTCCATTGAGCGGCAAAGAGCCAGCCGGCCTTAGCCGGGGGCAACTTCATGCAAACGCTCCACCACCCGTTGGTTAATGGCGGCGCGAATGGCCTCATGGCTGATACGATTGATGGCATCAGCCGCAAAGGCGTAGGTCAAAAACGCATGGGCTCTGGTGGCATCGAGGCCACGCGAACGCAAATAAAACAATTGTTCATCATTCAGCGGCCCGGTGGTTGAGCCGTGGGTGCATTTCACGTCGTCGGCATATATTTCAAGCTGGGGCTGCGAGTTCATGGTCGCTTCATCTGAGAGCAAAATGGCTTTGCTGGTTTGCTTGGAATCGGTCTTTTGCGCACCGGGCCGCACCAAAATACGTCCCTTGAATACGCCGCTTGCCTGGTCGGCGAGAATGCTTTTGTAAAGCTCGTGGCTGGGGCAGTGCTCACGGGCATGATCCAGCAGGGTATGGTTATCAACATGCTGACAACCGCGACTGAGGCTCAGCCCGTTGAGCGTGGCCTCGGCTGCCGGGCCATCGAGTACGGTGGATAAGTTATTTCGGACGACCGCCCCCCCCGTATTGAGCACAAAGGATCGCAGGTTTGCAGCATCGGCAAGCTGAACATAATCGGAGGCGATATGGCTATCGCCATCGTTAATGCTTACAACTTTGACGAGTTCTAAAGCGGCTGCCTGGCCGATGAATGCCTCCATTACTGGATTGGTAAGGCTGGGGGAAGCGCCCCCACCGACCCAACTCGTAAGTACGGTGAGTTTGGCGTGATGACCCAAGTTAAGCAGCAGGCGAGGGTGCGCCAAAACGCCGTCATGAGGGGCCACATGGTGTGTCAACGCTACAATGTGCAGCGGCTGTGAAGGTGTGCTACCCGGCGCAACGTCAATGAACAGGCCATCGTCAAACGCAGCGGCGTTGAGCGCGACAAAACCATGATGCTCCGGCAGGGCCAGCTTACCGAGCAGATTGCGAAGCGCCGGCTCTCCGGCCTTTATAGCCTCGCCGAAGCCACGCACGGTAACGCCGGCGGGAGCTGCCGAGCTTAACTCCGGGATAAAGTTCCCATTGATCAGCACCAACCGCACGGCATTTGCATCGGACAGGTCAACGGCCTTGAGGGCCGCAACCACCGCAGGCTCGCGTGCTGTGGCCAAAGCTTCTTGCCGTTTGCAACTGCCATAGGATCGCTCCACCAACGGCGCTACATTTGTGAGCCGCCATTCTTCGTCATGGATGGTCGGGAACCCGGCTTGCAAAAAGCGTTCAGCGGCGGCCTGCCGCAGTGCCGCGAGCCAGGCGGGCACTTGCATGGCGGCCTGGTGCGGCTGCGGCATGAAGCGGTCAAGCGAACGGGTACGTTCAGGTTTTTCAACTGCCAGTACGGTCATGTTGATTGTTTCTCCAGTGAGTTTTGGCCAAGGTTGGCCGCCAACAGAGGTTTGAGGCATCAGACGGCGGCAGGTTGTTCCTGTTCAAGCCAGCCGTAACCGCGCGCTTCCAACTCGAGCGCCAGGTTTTTATCGCCGGATTTTATGATTCGGCCATTGCGAAGCACATGCACAAAATCGGGCACAATGTAATCGAGGAGGCGTTGATAATGCGTAACCACCAGAATGCCGCGGTCCGGCGCCCGCAGGGCATTGACACCATTGGATACAATTTTAAGCGCGTCAATATCCAGGCCGGAGTCGGTTTCGTCGAGCACGGCCAGCCGGGGGTTAAGCACGGCCATCTGCATAATTTCGTTGCGTTTCTTTTCGCCGCCCGAAAACCCCTCGTTGACTGATCGGCCCAAAAAACTCTGATCCATTTCGAGCAGTTTCATTTTGGACTTGAGCAGCTTTAGAAAGTCCATGGCATCAAGCTCAGATTCGCCGCGATGCTTGCGAATGGCATTGAGAGCCGACTTTAAAAAGTAGCTCGTGCTTACGCCGGGTATTTCCACCGGATACTGAAACGCCAGAAACAGCCCCTCGCAGGCCCGCTCTTCGGGGGCAAGTTCCAGAAGGTCTTTGCCGTCAAACATGACGCTGCCGGAGGTTACTTCATACGTTTCGCGGCCGGCGAGCACCTGCGCGAGCGTACTTTTGCCCGAGCCATTAGGCCCCATGATGGCATGTACTTCGCCCGCATTGATGGTAAGGTTAAGCCCGCGCAAAATCTCTTTACCACCTACCACGCCGGCGTGAAGATCTTTAATTTCCAATAAGGCCATGAATATTCCTCAAAACAAAAACGTTTTTTTTAACAAACACGCATTCATAACGCCCAAGCTTCAAACAGCCGCGGGGATGCGCTTTCATCACCATTTGGCGCCGCTGCCCCCGGCAAGCCGCAGGCTACGTATGCCGCATCAGCCCACGCTGCCTTCAAGGCTTACGCCGAGGAGTTTTTGCGCTTCAACGGCAAACTCCATGGGCAGTTCCTTGAAAACCTCTTTGCAAAAACCATTGATAATCATATTAACCGCATCTTCAAGCGCAATGCCGCGTTGCTTGCAGTAAAAGAGCTGGTCTTCGCCAATTTTACTTGTGGAAGCCTCGTGTTCGGCCTGCGAGCTGGTGTTGCGCACCTCAATATATGGAAAGGTATGAGCGCCGCACTTATCGCCGAGCAGCAGCGAATCGCACTGGGTGTAGTTGCGGGCATTGGTGGCCGCCTTAAGAACCTTTACCAGCCCGCGATAGGTATTTTGCCCGTGCCCGGCCGAAATGCCCTTTGACACAATGGTGCTGCGGGTATTGCGGCCGATGTGAATCATTTTGGTGCCGGTGTCGGCCTGCTGATAATTATTGGCCAGCGCCACGGAGTAAAACTCGCCGATGGAATTGTCGCCCTGCAGGATTACGCTGGGGTACTTCCATGTAATGGAGGATCCTGTTTCAACCTGCGTCCAACTGATTCGCGAGTTTGCGCCGAGGCATTTGCCGCGCTTGGTTACAAAATTATAAATGCCACCCTTGCCATTTTTGTCGCCGGGGTACCAGTTCTGCACGGTGGAGTACTTAATTTGCGCATCGCCAAGGGCTACGAGTTCAACCACGGCGGCATGCAACTGATTTTCGTCGCGCATGGGCGCGGTGCATCCCTCAAGGTAACTCACGTAAGCACCTTCGTCGGCGATAATAAGCGTACGCTCAAACTGCCCGGTATCGCGGGCATTAATGCGAAAGTAAGTTGAAAGCTCCATCGGGCAGCGCACGCCTTTGGGCACATAGCAGAAGGATCCATCGCTGAACACGGCGGAATTGAGCGTTGCATAGAAGTTGTCGGAATATGGCACCACCGAGCCGAGGTACTTCTTGATCAGTTCCGGATGGTTCTGCACCGCCTCGGAGAACGAGCAGAATATAATGCCTTTTTCGGCGAGCTTGGCCTTAAAGGTGGTCGCAACGGAGACGCTGTCAAAGACGGCATCTACCGCGACGCCGGCAAAGATTTTCTGCTCTTCAATGGGTACGCCGAGCTTTTCGTAGGTGCGAAGAAGCTCGGGGTCTACCTCGTCCATGCTGGCAAGCTGCTTTTTGGGCTTGGGGGCGGCGTAATAGATCATGTCTTGAAAGTCTATTTGCGGATATTTGACGTTGGGCCATTTTGGCTCGGTCATGGTCAGCCAGTGCCGATAGGCCTTGAGCCGCCACTCCAACATAAACTCCGGCTCATTTTTAAGCTTGGAAATACGCCGAACGATGTCTTCGCTAAGGCCCTTGGGGAGCGTATCTTGCTCAATATCGGTAACAAAGCCCCACTTATACTCGCGGTTGGCCAAGGATTCGATTGTTTCGGTATCGGTAGGCATGACAAGCGTCCTGAACAAAGCGGCAACGGGCCGGCGGAGGCGGTTCAATCGCCTGTACCGCAGCACCCTACTGCCAACACGTCCATATTAGAGAGTACGAACAAAAAGTCAATTGAGACACAGTCTCAAGTAAATTGCGATGAGCCGTCGCTATTTTGACTGCCAACGCTGCCTGCCGCAGACAAACACCCTTTGCCGGTTTGGTCGCAGGCGACCCCAGGCGCGGTGGCCGCAGGAGTGAGCCTTGAGCGGATATTTTTAAGGTTTTCCCAGCTAAGCTGAAGGAGCGTGGGATTGCCGAGTTAACATCACACCTGAGCGTATGCCCGGGCATTTGCATGGAGCAGTCTTTAAGAACGCCATGGAGCCAAGCGATCCAGAATAACCGGTATCAACCGCCGGGGGGATCAAAAAATATTCCGCGCAGCACGGCGTTGCCGCCACGAATCGGGGTAGGCCATCAGCCGCTTTTTGGCCTGCAGGGCCGCCCGACGGGCCCAAAATGCAGGGTGCAAAATTGTGCAGGTTATTTCCTATTTGAGGCTCATTGCTCTAAAATGAGAGGTTTGCACGGTGCCAAGGTGGCGACCGGGCGACTGGCACAGGAGCAATGTACAGAATGATTCAGCGACGGAAAACCCGGCAGGTTAAGGTTGGCAACGTGCTCATTGGCGGCGATGCCCCCATTGTGGTGCAGTCCATGACCAGCGGCTACACCCATGATATTGACGGGTGCGTACGCGAAATCAACAAACTCGCCGCCGCCGGGGCCGACATTGTGCGCGTGGCCGTACCTGAAAAGAAAGACACCCTGGCCCTGAAGGAAATTCTCAAGCAGGTCAGCGTACCGATTGTGGCCGACGTGCACTTTCATTTTCAGCGGGCGCTGGAAGCGGTGGAAGCGGGCGTGCATAAAATTCGGCTTAATCCCGGCAACATCAACGACCGCAAACAGGTTGAAAGCGTTATTGACGCCTGCAAAGAACGCAAACTGCCCATTCGCGTGGGTGTCAATGAAGGCTCAATTGTGGAACGCAAAGACAAACAGCGCCGCATGAAGGAGCTTGGCGCGGTGTTCAGCGACAATCGCCACGGCCACCTCCTGGCCATTATGATCACGAAACTTGAAGAATATCTTGAGATATTTTATGAGCGGGACTTTTATGACATTGTCATCTCGGCAAAGTCCATTGATCCGCTGCTGGTCATAGACGCGTATACCGAAATTTCCAAGCGGTTTGATCATCCGCTGCATTTGGGGGTTACTCACGCCGGCCCCAAAGAAACGGGAACCATTCGCAGCGTGGTGCCGCTGGGCACGCTGCTGGCCAACGGCATCGGCGATACGCTGCGCATCAGTTACGCCAACGACCCGATTTACGAAGTACAGGACGGTCTGGAACTGCTTTATGTACTGGGCCTGCGAACGCGCAAGGGCGCGGAACTGATCGCCTGCCCCACGTGCGGGCGCATTCAGGTAGACCTTTTTACGCTGGTGCAGCAGGTAAACCGCAAACTTAAGGAAGAAAT
Source organism: Phycisphaerales bacterium (assembly GCA_013044165.1). GTDB lineage: Bacteria > Planctomycetota > Phycisphaerae > WQYP01 > WQYP01 > JABEVB01. The sequence goes on along the minus strand of JABEVB010000114.1, from coordinate 13,038 downwards.
CACGCTGCCGATCAAGGTGGCCGTCATGGGTTGCGTGGTCAATGGCCCCGGCGAATGTGAGGGTGCCGATGTGGCGATTTTTGCCGGCGACAAGCGAGGCATCATTTACGTGCAGGGCGAAAAAGTCGCCAACGTGCCGGAAGAACAGATTCTCGAGGCCCTGCTGGCTGAATGTAAGAAGTTCCAGGCCAAGGTGCTTGCCGGTCAGGCGAAGCTTGGTGAAAAGCTCGTGGACATCATTCCGCCCGATCCGATCGGAGAGCTTGGTTCGGGTTATGCCAAGATTGAGGCCGCCAAAGAAATGGGCGGCGGCAACACGGTAACATTGCCGGTGGTTCAGGCCTGACGCCTTGCAGCGGGGGCAAGCGGCGCGATGGAAGACAGCTGCGCTATCATCGAGATTTTGTGATGGGATTTTCCGGGCATGTTTGATTCGCTTTCTGAACGATTTTCAGGCTTGGTTAAGACGCTATCGGGTCGCGGCCGCATAAGTGAGTCGAATGTCCGCGATGCGATGGCCAACGTTCGTACTGCCCTGCTTGAAGCGGACGTCAATTACGATGTGGTAGATCAGTTTTCGCGCCGGGTGCTGGACAAAGCCATCGGCGCTGAAGTGCTCAATTCACTTGAGCCGGGCCAGCAGATCATCAAAATTGTATACGACGAACTTGTGGAACTGATGGGGCCATCGGCAACGGGGGTGCAGTTTGTCGCCTCACCGCCGACGATCATCATGATGTGCGGCCTGCAGGGGTCGGGCAAAACCACCACATGCGGCAAGCTCGCGTTGTACCTGAAAGGCAAAGGAAAAAACCCACTGCTGGTTGCGGCCGATACGCAGCGGCCCGCCGCCATCGAACAGCTTGCCACGCTGGCGACGCAGGTGGATGTGCCTGTTTATCGCGAGGATGGCGTGGCAAACCCGGTGCCAATTTGCCGCAACGCCATTGAACATGCCCGGCAAACGGGGCGCGATGTGGTTATTCTCGACACTGCCGGCCGGCTCCATATAGACGCGCCGCTGATGGAGCAGCTTCGACAGATTAATGCCACCGTGCGACCGCACCAGATTTTTCTGGTGATAGACGCCATGGTGGGCCAGGATGCGGTTCAATCCGCCCGGGCGTTTAATGAGCAACTTGAAATTGACGGCATTATTGTCACGAAGTTTGATTCCGATACGCGCGGCGGCGCGGCGCTGTCGGTGCGCAGCGTCACCGGTAAACCCATTAAATTTATGGGTGTCGGCGAAAAGTTGCAGATGCTCGAGGAGTTTCATCCCGACCGCATCGCGCAGCGCATTTTAGGCATGGGCGACGTGCTGAGCCTCGTTGAAAAGGCCCAGGAACACTTTGATGAAAAGCAAGCCCAAAAGATGCAGGCCAAACTGGCCAATGCCACTTTTACACTTGATGACTTTCTTGATCAGATGCGCTCCGTGCGAAAGATGGGACCTCTTAAGCAATTGCTCGGCATGATGCCGGGAATGGGAGCCGCCCTGAAAGATATGCATCTTCCTGAAGAGGAGTTGAATAAGGCGGAAGCGATCATCCAAAGCATGGCCCGCAAAGAGCGGCAAAATCCCGACATGATTGAAGCCTCGCATCGCCGGCGAATTGCTCGCGGCTCCGGCGTGCAGGTGGACGATGTTTCTCGTCTTATTAAGGGCTTTGTATCAGCTCGGGACATGGTAAAGAAAATGAGCCGATTCACCATGGGCGATAAAGCCGGCCTGGCCAAGGCGATGGCCAGCATGACGCCGGAACAGTACTCGGCCATGAGCCGCATGTCTGCCGGGCCGTTGCGCGAGGCAAGCCGACTATCGCCCCAGCAGAAGCGCAAGCTGCGCGAACGCCGTCGGCGCGGTCATTAAGGCCCTGTTGGCACAGCAGGAAGACCAAGAGAAAACTCTGCTTCAAACACTGTTATCAACCGGATGCCGCCGCGCACCATTTACCTTCGCATTTGGCCAAACCCCATCTCAACGCCTTATCGCTGGCACATTAATGCGAGCTTGTCGAAACGCCATAGGTGTTGATCAATTGCATGAACTGCGCGTGGTAATATTTTCCGCCGATCTGATTGCCGTAAATGGCATAAAGTTGCGCCAGCGCTTGGGTCGTGGCGTCGCGATGAGCATTGGCCCGCAGGTTGCCTCTGATCAGATAAATATACGCCCCCCAGAAAAGCTCTGAGCCGGGTGTTAACTTGGGAATGGTTCGGACGTACAAACTGTGCGAGTAGCTGTAGTCCGCGGTTTCGTAGGCGCAGCGCGCCACACCTAAAAAGTTACGCAAATCCTGGGGTTTTTGGCCTTCAAGCTGTTTATACAAGGCCATGGCCTGATGCGGGTGGCCTGCACGAACCAGTTCGTCGGCGTAAATCTGCTGATAGGTGTAGATTTCATCCGGCTTGGTTCCCGGCTTGCCCTGGAGATAAGCAATAAGCTGGTTGAGCAGCGCCGCCGCATCGTTGGCCATGGATTGCGCCTTGACCGGATCGGTTTTCTGAATGCGGCGGCTTTCAGAATCGTATTGCCCGATCAGACCGCGGATAACGTCATCGGCGCTTTGCGAGGATTGATCGGCATATTGCTTTACCAGCGGCAATATCTTCTGCGGTTCGTTGCTGAGCTGATATTGACGGATGCGGTACCGCAGCACGACGCCCTGCAGGTGAGGCGAAAGCGTTTTGCGGATGGCGTCTAATTTATCCAGAGCCCGGCCCGCGGCGGATGGGTCCTGCAGCGGGTCGAGCGCGGTGCTGGCTTGAATTAACCAGATGTCTTGGCGATAACCCTGCACTTCCTTAATCACATCGGGCGGCGTGCCGGGCGGGGGCTGATTGAGACTGGCCAGAAAGCTCCGGCATTGCTGCATCAGGTTAAGCGCCGCTTGACGCTGTTGCGTCGGTGATTTTTTTTCATCCACGAGGTTGCCAAGCTCGATGGTTGCTATTCGCACCAGCTGGTAATGAGCCAGTAGGTACAGCTTGTCGGTGCGGGGCACAGTTTTGAGCACGGTCTGGGCCTGAGCGAGTTGCTTGGCCTTTTCAAGTTGCGTTGCGTATGGCAACGCCCACTTGTTTTCGTGAAACGTGTTGTACGCAAGGTCGAGGGCCTTAAGCGTAAGATTGGAAAGGCCCGGCGTTGAGCCACCACCTTCGTTGAGTTGCCGCAGGTGATACAGCGCGACATCCAGTACATTTTTAGCCCGTGGGTCGGTCGGCTTTGCCTCAATAAACTCCAAGTCCATCGTGACGGATTGATCCAACCGTCCCAGCCGCCCGTTGCATATGCCACCTATCAGCAGAGCCTCCCGACGAATATCAGGGGCGACGGCTTTGTCGGCGAGCAGGTAATTGACGGCGTCGAGGCTTTGCGCATTGTTACGGTGGTGTGCCTGCAGCCACGCATAGGCGAGCGTTTTAATTGGCTCAAGGGCCGCAAAGTTCGGCTTGCCCGTAATGCCGCCCGCCAAATGCTGATAGATCAGGTCCTGGTACTGCGGAGCCTTGCTGACAATGGTAAGCACAAGCTGGGTAGCGGCCTGCTGCTGCGATTTATCGCGCGCCAAAATTCGGTAGCGCAGAAGTTCGGCTCCCATGCGTGCACTTGGCACATCTATGGACTTGTTGGCGCGAATCCATTGGCTGTAAGACGCCTGGCTGGCAGCGGCAGCTTTGAGGTCGCCCTTGCGCAGCGTTGCGACAATCTGCTGATATTTAGCCTGGTATTGCACCCACAGCGGAGCGCCGCTTGCCTGGGCTTTGGTCAGGTCGCGTATCGCCTGGCCATATTTCCCATTTTGCAGGTGGGCTTTGCCGCTGAGCAACAGCGACTGATATAAAACACCCGACTGCGGGCCGGCTTTAATCCAATGTTGCAGCAGCGCTATGGATTGTTCCAGAAGTTTGCTGCGCTGCGGCGCGGCGGCCGGCAGCGAAATGCCCAGAAAGTAATCTCCATAGGCCTGATAATACCCCGTCTGGGTTTGGCCGTTCATGGCAACCATGTATAGCTGCTCATCAGCATCGGTAAAATGCACGGCGTTGTTCAACCGCGCGACAGTGCCCGCAAACTTGGCGGCGGCCAGTTTTAACAGGTCGTGCGCCAGTTGCGCTACCGGCTGCAGAGCAGCCATATCTTTGGGCGTGCCGGACCAATACTCAATTTTATCTGACAGCGGCGGAACGATATTTGCAAAAATAAACTTCGCCTGATTCAGCGCCCAGTTGGCATCTACCGCGGTACCGCTGACTTTAAAATAGGCCTGTACATCGCCGACAAACTCCTGGCCCAGCTTAAATTGTTCTTCAGGATGGCTGGCATAGCTGCCCCACTGCGTAAAAATTTCAGCCGAACGAAAGAGCCCGGCTTCGGGGCCTTTGGCATGATCTGCCGCGGCCTGCTGCACCAGGGGTTGTAAATTCAGATCTTCCAAGTGACTGACAAAACGCGTCTGCAGCAACGACTGTGGCGACGTTCCGGCGGGAGTAGTCGCGGCCACCCCAACCCCTGTCAATGCCGTTGCTGCAGCCAACCCTGTTAAACAACCAATAACATATTTTTTCATAGCTGAGAGTTTCCATCCTTAGTGCCTGGCCAGCAAGAGAGCCTCCACCCTCCCCACCGCCCGACATAGCCCGAGACCTCGCCCGGCGGTCTCAACATGTAGCCATTTATGCCAAGCCCGATCAGGCCGGCGCGTAAAAAGCGACATGCTGATACCGCGCGCCCACGCAATCGCTATACACCGTGATCAGGTCCTGATAGGGAACATCTTCCGATGGCTTAATAAGCACCTGCACGTCCTTGCCAAGCACATGCCGCTTGGCCTCAAGCCGATGGTATAGCTCGCCCGAGAGGTCTTCGGTCTGCAGGCCCGGTAGTGATGCCATGGTATGCGTACCGCGCATTTCAAGCTTGATAATCAGCCGCGTGGCAGGCATGGGCTTGGTTTTAGCATGACTCAGGCCACCCTTAATGGCCGGGGTGTTGTTGGTAAGGTACCAGTCCGGTGAAGAAAAAGAACTTCCCAACATGAAGAAAATCAGGATCACCATCACCACGTCCACCATGGGTGTCATGTTGGGACCTACATGGACATTGTGCTGCATACCGATTTTTCTGCGACCAGCCATTGTACACCTTCAATAAAACAGCGGCGAACCAGCTTAAGAGTTCGGCCTTTTGGTCATAAAATGAATGCTTGAGATGCCTGCCGAGGCGCAATCCTCAAGCACTGGAGCAATATACTTAAAATGTGTGCTTTTATCAGCGCGAATGACTAGCTTAAGGTTGGGATTGCTCGCTTTGTACTTGCGCAGCTCAGCTTTAAGTTGGTCGTAACCAACATCCTGGCCCCATACAATGATCTTCGGAGCATGCTGCACGCCAGTGGTATCGCTGTGCCGCGGTACGACATTGATTATCACCTCGCCGCTTTTATCGGCAAGATCTGCGCCATTTTTAGCGTGCGGCAGGAGCACGCCCTTGACAGCGGCTTTTTTTGCGATGTGCCCCACCAACAGGAAGAAGATGATGAGACACATCACCACATCTATCAGCGGCGTCACATTGACGTGCTCACTTTCCATCGGCTTTATGCCGCGACGCAATCCCATAAGGCATTACTCCAAAACTCATGTTGACTCGGCAAGCGGCCTCTCGCAACTCGCGAACAACTGCGGACGCATGAGCCTCGCTCTGGCACATCATGCCCTAGCTCTGCGGCCTACAGACATTGCGCGATCAGGATTCCTTCGCGGCTTCCGCGCGACGGGGCACCGGCCGCGCTACGGCGGTTCCACCGGATGCCGCTGCGGCGCCCATTGGAGTTGCAGCGCTCTTGGAATCCTGCGGACGCAGCGATTCAAGCAATTCTTCCGACAGCAGCGTGGCCCGCATGGCCATCTTGTCAATCTTGGTGCGGAAAAAGCCAAAGGCGATCAGCGACGGAATGGCCACCGCAAGGCCGCCGAATGTATGCCACAATGCCGTGGCGATACCGGCCGAGAGGTCATTGACTTTGGCGTTGCCACCGGTGTAGTGCAGGGCCATAAATGCCATGATCATGCCCAGCACGGTGCCCAGCAGACCGATCAGCGGGCCGATGTTGCCAATGACGTTGAGCATTTCAATGCGGCGGAAAAGATTTGACGACTGCTCGGCGGCGGCCGTATCAAGCCCCTCGCGCATGGCGGAGTAACCCAGATGTGCGCGTCGCACACCGGCAAACAGGGCCTTGCTGACAAAACATTCGTCAGTGGCGGTAAAGTCCATGAGGTCTTTGAATTGCCGGGCGTTAATGAGCGTGCGAATGTGCTCGATCGTTTCAACCGGAGCGATGCGCGACTCCTTGATGTGAATGATCGCGTCAATAATCAGCGCGATGCTTGCCAGCGATGCGCAAACCAACACAACAATCACGGTGTAATCCAGTCCCATCAGAATGGGATTGGGATGATACACCGTGGTGCCGCTGCCAACGCTCTGAGCTGAGGCGGAGCTTGCCAGTCCACCCAAGACGAGCATTGCGGCTGCGGCCGAAGCGCCCATCCGGACAGAAGATTTGCGAAAAGCGCCGGCGAATCTGAAACTGCCAACCATGAAAAAACCTCCAAAAGGTAAAAATATTTTTAAAACATAAACCACGCGTGCCACAAGCCCGCGTCAAGCCATTAACCACCCGCATCCGCACGTGAAATATAGCGGTATTCGCCGCCATTCTGACTTGCCAACGATTTGAGATTCTTGGTAAAGGTCGGATCGTTGTTGGTAAAAGCGTAAGTGAAAATGTGCGCCGAGTGTTTACTGTTAAGCTTGGCCACCGCGGCAATAAGCTTCGGGTCAAAGGCTCCGCTGGTTAAAAAGTAAATAATCTGCGGGTGCATCTCAAACGCCGCCTGAAATGGACGGTAAAACCGCTCAAAGCGATACTCCGCACGTCCATGAGGCGATACATCAGCCAGGCGTTTGTAGAAAAGATCTTTATTATGCAGCGTTGCGTGCATCAAACGCGGAGGCCCAAGAATGCTGTAGTTTTTACGGAAGATGATAACGGCAAACGATTGCAGGGGTACCAATTTGGCAATAGATTTTTGCAACTGATGTTTTAAAAAGGTGAAGTTTTCGAGCATGTCGCCTTCGTGGTCAATGATGTAGACAATGCGCCGCGCATTGCCACCACGGCCCAGAAAAGCTGATTGCGGCCCCTCGCCCATGCCGCCACCGGGCACGCCAAACGGAGCCAACCCGCCGCCCGATGACGTGCCGCCATTAGGGCCGACCGCAATTATATTCAGCGATTTATTAGAGCTGTTGAGCAGCGAGGTGACCTTGGGAGACTTATTGGTGTTCCAAGCATGGCTCGTGAGTTTCTGGAGGTCTTGCCGGGCGCTGCGTGTGGGGTTGTGGTTATGTCCTGGATGCGGAATGCCGCCCGGATGACTGCTGAATCTGTGCTGCAATCCCTGGGGCACAATAATTGGCTCCGGGTGCTGCTTTTTGGTGAGCGTTGTTATGGCGTTGTAGGCAAATATGAAAAGCAAAAGCACCCCTGCATGAAGCAGAAAGGATGCAATCCACGGAAAAGCGCGATCCACCCACTCGGGCAATTCTCCCCCGGCGGATTCTATTTCGTCGGGATCTGGCTCGGCAGCGTCCTGCCCTGCCGCCAAAGCGCCGCCCTTAAGCTTCTCCATTTTTGAAGTTGAAGATGGCGCTCGCTTTTGTTCGCCGCCAGTTGTGGAAGGTTTAGACTTCCTTGGCTGCCCGGCACCAGGATCGGAAGCTGCTCGACTCATATTATTCGCTCCGCCGTTTGTTGAACCTTAGCAGGCCATTTCGGGTAGGACCCGCAAGCCACTGCGGGATTTATATGCAACCGGCGTACCAAAAGACATCTCTGCAAAAGGTCTGGTGCTGAAGCATTGTTTTTATTGGTGATGAAGCAGACCATCCGCACACATTAGCTTCCCAAGCGCAATCGCCGCACCGTGACAACTTTGACACATAGCCCTCAAGCTGTGACAGCCGCGTCACGGTCCACCCAACTCGGCTCGCGTAATTAAATGAAACGTACCACCCGTTTCGTGGGCCAATCTTCGCATGAGTGCGATGAATCGCGGGGTTCGATCCAAAAAGTCGAGCGTATAAACGCGTACGGAGGTAGTCTGTTCCAACTGCTGCACGCGGGCAAGCAACCGGGCATCAAAGTGGCCGTCCGTGAGAAAGTAAATAGCTTGCGGGCGCATGGCAAACGCCACTCTAAAGGGCCGCAGGAATGGCTGAAGTTCGTCATCGTTATGCCCTTGGGCGACGAGGCCATCAAGACTTCTGTCAAAAGCGGCCAATTCAACGGGCTTTGCGGCCAAGGGCTTAGGCCCCGTAAGCACCTGATATTTATCAGAAAAGGCTATGACGGAAAAATGCTGAAATGGCATGAGTTGATGCACTGAAATTCGTACAGCCGCTTTTACCAGGTGCAGCCGATTAATCATGGACCCGGAGTGATCAATAATATAAACGACGGTTTTAGCACGGGTTTGCACGCCAAAAAATGTCGTCTCCGGCCCCTGCCCCAAGCCCTGCGACACCACGCCCAGAGTTCCGCCTGGACCGCTGTGCAACCCAAACAGCCCACCCGACGCCGCAGCGCCAGAGCCAAGCCCAATAATGGCCGGCTTTTGACTGGCCCTACCGCCCTGGAGCAGATTTGATAGCGACTGAGGCGATGTTGAATGTTGCCAAGCCGCAGAGGCCAGTTGCTCGCGTTGCCGCGCTGTTGCGTGCATTTTACCGACATCAGCATTAACGGTACGATCCGCCTTTTTACCGCCATGAAAAAACGAATCAGGCACCACCATCGGAGGCTGCTGCGGGTGCATTTGCTTTGAAATAGCTCGGATAGCGATTAACAAGCCCAAAAATACGCTCGCATGGATCAACAGCGAAGCAATCCACACAAATGATACGTTAAGCCAACCGAGGCGCGGACGGCGTTGCGGGCGCAAAGCCACCACTGGGATGAACGAAGACACCCCCGAAAGCTCCGGTGCGTGCCCCGAGGCGGCATCCACCGCGTGCTGCAAGGCCAGCACATCAGGCGATTGCGGCTCTACAAACTGTACACCTGTTTGGGTATCATCGGCGAGCACAGCCATGCCCCGGCCTCTAACAATACTGAACAACCAATTTCCGCAACCTTTTATCCACTTTTTTAAGGCTTATAAAGCCCTAAAAAAGCGACCTTTTTTCCGCAGTGCGCGCTATTATACACGCAGGAACCATGTATTATCAGCAACTCCCGACTGCTCTCTACATCAAAACATCCATTTCTCGCAAATGCGTTAAATCTCCCTTCACAATGCCTATCGGATTGCTGCCCGCATTCGCTTGACTCGAGTCCCATAAGTTACTACAACAGAAGTGTGATTTTCCGGTAATCGTTTCGGTAAATCATCGCCGAGCATGGAGCCAGGGCTTACGCCCTCGCAATCGGCCGAAAGCAGTACGACATTCGGCTATCGGCCCATGACTGGCAACACAAGGTCCGCCAGGCTTGGCCGAAATGAAAACCTTACGGATTGAGGTTTTTCAAACACATTGTTCGCCACGGAATTTTTCAGGAGTATTTGATATGGCACTTCGTAAAAAAAACACGCCCGCACCCGTAACCAAAATCACCCCACCAGCGGCCGCCACCCCCATTGGCCGCTCCGAAGCAAAAGGCAGCGGTACTTTGGTAGCACCGGCCAAAACCACCACCGCTCCAAAGGCGGCCGTGAACCCGACGCACGAGCAAATTGCCGCGCGAGCCTACCAGATTTACCTTGCCCGCGGCTTTGGCCCCGGCAGTGCGGAATCAGATTGGACCCAGGCGGAACGCCTGCTGCGCGCCGGCTTATAAGTTCGCCTCAAGGCAGTTTCAGGCGACGCAGACTCAGGGCGTACCAGCTTTGCTGGATTTGACCTGTGCCTTTTGGCCCGCCCATTTATGAGCTTTGCGCTCTATGCCAAGCGATCAGGCAGATGTTGCGCTGTTGACGGTGATGGTACAACCAGCGTCTAAGAGCCTGTTTGAAAAGGCTGGTGCGGTCGGATTGCGGCCCAGGGTGGCCGAATGCAAGGCCGCAGCTCCGAGGCATATTCGAAAATATGGCGAAGAGCGAGAACGCAGCAGACGACCGCCTTGGGGCCGCAAGACGATCCCGCCGGAGTTTTCAAACAGGCTCTAAGTGGGTTGGCCATCGTGGCTGGTCGGTGGCTGGCTTGTTGCATTGGCTGCGGATGCTGCATCCGCTTGGGGTGCGGTCTTTCGGCGCGGACTTCCGGAGCGATCATTGGGCCGCTCATAGGCTTGAACAATTTGCTGCACGAGATGATGCCGCACGATATCGCTTTTTTGCAATTCTACAAATGCCACACCACGCATACGTCCGAGTTTAGCGCCGGCATCGCGCAGCCCGCTTACCTGGCCGGCTTCAAGGTCAACCTGTGATGGGTCACCCGTAACAATCATTTTTCCACTGCTGCCAAGCCGCGTTAAAAACATCAGCATTTGGGAAGGCGTGGTGTTTTGCGCTTCGTCAAGAATAACGATGGCCTCATTGAGCGTACGACCGCGCATATATGCCAGCGGGGCGAGTTCAATGACATCATTGGCCATGAAGCGACGAATTTGCTCAAAGGGCATTAGATCATGCAGGGCGTCAAGCAAAGGACGCAAGTAGGGGTTAACCTTGGCTTGTACGTCGCCGGGTAAAAAGCCGAGCTTTTCGCCGGCTTCGACAGCCGGCCGCACCAATACCAGTCGGCGCACCGCGCCGCGCCGCAACAGGCTCACGGCAAAGGCCACCGCCAAAAAAGTTTTGCCGGTGCCCGCCGGCCCGGAGCAGAACACAAGGTCATGCCGCAACATGGCGTCAATGTAGCGTTTTTGGCCTTCTGTACGTGGCTGCACCGGCCCGGTGCCGGTGGCGACGTCCATCATTTCTCCGCTGCCGCTTGTGCCAGCCTTGTGATGGTGCCGCGCTGTACGGATAGCCCCTTCCACCATCTGTGCGCTCAAACCGGGGTGCGTACGCAACATGCGACGCATGTCGGCAAGGGCGGCGGCGGCCTGTTCCACCGCGGCTGGCTCGCCGCTTAATCGCAATTCTCCGCCGCGTGCGGAAAAATGCACATCAAACGCCGCTCGCAAAGCCTTAAGATGACGGTCAGCCGAGCCAAAGAGCGCCACCCGCGCATCGGGTTCTATTTCTAAAGTCAGCAGCAAACGCAAATCTCCAATGCAATCTGCAATCTCACCGCAGGTGTAACCATTTGCGGCTGGACGCATTTTATTATACCCAACATTTCAGAGGCAGCACTGCCCATGGAATTCTGTACCCGCAAGCCGCCGCCCCGCGCGGGTCTACCAAAACCGCGCGACCCACCGGGCAGCACTCGCCACGACGGTGAGAGTTGCCGCTGCACCAATAATTCTAAACGATCGAGGCGGGGCCTGTGACGGGCGCTACCAAATGCCAAGGATGGGAAAATATTCAGGAACCGGGCCACACGAATGGCTTGGGGCGTAATAGCAACGGAACAACCAGCCTCTCGACAATTCGCGGGGCCTTTGTGCCTTCTTTGTGGTGCAGGCTTCCAGCCTGCGGTTCATGACGGAACAACCGCGTCAGCGGCAATGATATTGCCCGCATTCGAGGTCATTCCCGCAAACTGGGCTTTCAACGCCCGACCCGCAAAAAGTCAGATTGCACGCGGTGATCGCAATCACCGTCCGCCGCGCGGCGTAACATATCTCCACTCCTCGCGCCGACCGACAGTAAAATTGGAACGCCGGCTCGCGCGGTGCGCGCCACCTGAGTGCGTTCCGCCCGACAAGCACGCCGGAAAGACCAATTTATGCCACCAATCAACATTATTTCATTTCATCCGCAAGTTTGCCAACCAAATAATTCAACCGTACCATGAAAAATAGCCGAATCACAATTTGCTGGGCCACTTCAGCCCCATCCGGATGAACGTCCATTACCGCGTATGCTGGCGACGTTACAATCGCTTCCGCCCCAACATCATCACCAAATACGCTGAACCTCATACTGATCGAGGTTTTCATCAGCGCTTACGAGCGCTATCTTTTCCACCAATACCTGCGCCACAAGCAGCCGGTCAAACGGATCACGATGATTGCGGTAGGGCATCTCAATCAACTTCTCGGTATGGCGAATGTCAATCGGTAAAATCTCGAAACCGTTACCACCTATCGCTCGCTTCCAAAACTCACCATACGCACCCTTGAGCGCATATTTTCCCAGACTTATTTTTATCGCAATTTCCCAGTAGCTCGCTGGGCTGACCAGCACCTGCGATCCAACCGCTTCGATCGCTTCACATGCCGCACGCCCCATGCGACCATCATCAAGCACATACCAGAGCAGCGCGTGTGTATCCAATAGCATCTTCATGACATGTACGCTTTAAAATCAGAGAGATGCCCCTCGTCCTCACTTACAACCTTCAATAGCCCTTTGCAGTTTCCGGGATGACGCCCCCGATTTTCGCCGCTGGAACGCAAGCGGGCCACCGGAGCGTCATTTTCGGTAAGAACAATTTCTTCACCCGATCCAAGCGAATGAATGATTTCAGACAGCCTTGCGGCCGCCTGCTCAACCGAAATCACGTGTGCCATGAACAACACTCCTTTCTTCCCAACAGAAGACGACCAAAATATTACTCTCCAGAACCTCAGAAGATAATAGCAAATTCACCCCGTCTTTGCGAAACACACTGCTCCTATAACAACGTGCTTCAATCTGCACGCAAGATGGCCCCAATATCCCCGCTGCGATCCAACCGACGAAGGCATCGCGGCCATCCACATCTGCCGGTGATCGCAATCACCGTCCGCCGCGCGGCGTAACATATCTCCACTCCTCGCGCCGACCGACAGTAAAATTGGAACGCCGGCTCTCGCGGTGCGCGCCACCTGAGTGCGTTCCGCCCGACAGGCACGCCGGAAAGACCAATTT
>JABEVB010000014.1 GCA_013044165.1 Phycisphaerales bacterium | reverse complement strand
TCGGCGTTAATCTCCGCCTTAAGCGTGGTCTTTATCGTACCATGGGCGTGAGTTTAACCGTGATGGGGCGAGACTGACAAGGAGCGGCGTGGCGGGCTGGTTGGCGTATGAGGGAGCGCGGCTGTGCCGCGAGAGCAGGTGAGCATGGGTAAGTTGTAAGTAGAGCATGTTGCGTGGGCAGGCGGTCGGGGCCGGTGCGTGAAAAAATGCACAGTTTGCGTGGCAATTTGGATGTGTTTATGCTTTGACTTGGGGCATTTCGTGATACAATACGGGCATGCTCGGCCATGGAAGGCTGAGCGATACAGCAAATCGAGGTTGCGATGGCGACGAAATCAGGGAAGAAGTCGGGTCATGTTTGGCGCATTATATTGGTCAGCCTGGCGTGGGCGGGGTGGTTGTTTTTAACGCTTGCCTGCGTAAGCTTTCGCGCTGCAGACCCCACCAACAATGCGGCCAGCCCCATTTATTACGGCCACAGCGCCCATGTGCACAACTGGTGCGGGCCGGTGGGCGCGGACCTTGCTTTCTTCATTTTTAATACGTTTGGCCCCGGTGCCCTGATTGGTCTGGTTATGTTGGCGGCCGTGCTTATTGTTTGGACGCTGGGGCGGCATGTGCACCAGCTTGTGCTGCGCCTGATTGGCGGGGCCATTTTAGTGGTGGTGGTCAGCGGCATGACCAGTCTGATTAACTTTGGCCGCGATTTACCTGCGGGAGCGGGTGGTTTGCTCGGCGCTGCGATCGGGCATTTTTTGAAGCGAGAGTTTAACTATCTGGGGGCGGCGCTGATTTTGGCGCTGGGTCTGGTGGTGGGGCTGCTGCTGGCGGTAGACGAAATCGTGCTGGCGTTGCCGGGGTTGATTGCCCGTGGCTGGAAGAAGATGCCCGCCGAGCAGGTGGTGGATGTGGCAGGCGGCGCGGCGGTGGCGGTGGGTGGCGGGTTGGCGGGAGCATTTAAGACGCTTGCCGAACGCATCTTTAAGCCTTCATCGCGGCCTGGCCGTGATTCGGCTGATCGCAAAGCTGCCGGCCGTCAACGGCCCAAGCCGGATGCGGCGACGCTTGGGGCCGAGGCTGCCACCGCAGCCAAAGCGCAAGGCGTGGACGCGACTGAAACCAGTGCCGCGCCCGCGGCACCCCCGGTGGCTCCGCGAGCGGAGCCAATTGTTCGAAAGCCACGCCTGCCGGCCATTGAACCCATGCTGCCATTTAAGGCCCCATCGCCCCAAAAGCAGGACCTTGGCAATTACCGATTGCCCGGCCTGGAGCTGCTTGATGAAGCCGAGCCGGTGGTAAACGAAGGCCAGGAAGCCATCGTTCGCGAAAAAGCCCGCGTGCTTGAAGCGTGTCTTACCAGCTTTGGCATAGACGCCAAAGTTGTGGCCATAGACACCGGCCCTGTGGTTACGCTGTATGAGTTGGAACTTGCCCCGGGCATCAAAAGCGCGCAAGTGGCGGCCTTGCACAAAGACATTGCCCGCTCGCTTATGAGCCCGCCGGTGCGCATTATTGATAACATTCCGGGCAAGTCCACCATGGGCATTGAAGCGCCCAATACGGACAAAGAAAAAGTGCGGCTGCGCGAGTTGATGCAGCTTGGCCACGACCGCATCAACAAAATGGCCCTGCCCATGTGCCTCGGTAAAGACGCCTCGGGCAACCCGCTTATTGAAGACCTTGCCGCAATGCCGCACCTGCTTATTGCCGGTACGACGGGGTCGGGCAAGTCGGTGTGCATAAACTCCATCATCATGACACTGCTGCTTACCCAACGGCCCGACCACGTCAAGCTGATTATGGTAGACCCCAAAATGGTGGAAATGCAGGATTACAAACAGATTCCGCACTTGATGGCTCCGATTATTGACGACATGGCCAAGGCCGAAGGCGTGCTGGAATGGGCCACCGAAAAAATGGATGAGCGCTATCAAATTCTTTCCGAGGCGGGTGTGCGGCATATCAAGCAGTTTAACAAGCTCTCGCATGAGCAAATCGTCGAAGCGTTTAAACCCGCCACGCCCGATGAAGAGGCCCGCCTGCTGTACCATATGCCATACATTGTGATCATCATTGATGAACTCGCTGATTTGATGATGACCAGCAAAGAAGTTGAAGGCCACATTGTGCGCATCGCCCAGAAGGCGCGGGCGGTGGGCATACACCTGCTGCTGGCCACGCAGCGCCCCGAGGCGGCGGTCGTGACCGGTCTGATTAAATCAAACATGCCGGGGCGCATTTGCTTTCAGGTGCGATCGCGCATTGACTCGCGCATTATGCTCGACCAGTCCGGCGGCGAACTGTTGCTGGGCCAGGGCGATTTGCTGATGCTGCGGCCCAGCGGCGGCTCGCTGCTGCGTGGGCAGGGGGCATTTGTATCGGATGAAGAAATTAAAAAGGTATGCCGCTTCTTAAGCGACATTGCCCAGCCGGAATATCACCCTGAACTTATGCAACTCGGCGCCCCCAAGGGGTTGGCCGAGGCTGAAAAGGACGAGCTTTTTGACAAGGCGGTAGAGGTTATTCTTGAAACGCAGCGTGGCTCGGTAAGCCTGCTGCAGCGACACCTTACGATAGGCTACTCGCGTGCGAGCCGCATTATGGAGCAGATGCGGGCCATGGGCATTGTAGGCGAGTACAAAGGCAGTCAGGCCAGCGAAGTGCTGATGACGCGCGACCAGTGGGATGCCTATCGCGATTCGCAGCGTGCCGGCGCATTGCCGGCAACCGAAGAATCCAATATCTCCGATGCCGTTGATGAAGCCCATTAAATGGCGATAGCTGTCGGCGTCGTCTCGCTGCGTTGTTGAGATGATGCAGGCAGGGATGCGTGCGTTACGTGGTGTGGGGTGCTTGGGCCTGATGCCGGGCGTTTTTGTATAGTTGCCGCTTTGGGGTTGGTGACGTTTAGCAAATGGCGCGTCAGTCGAGGAATCCGGCGGCTTCGTCGAGGGCGGTGTCCAGTGAGTCGTCGCTTAAGCTCAGCAGGTGCTCGGCGCAGCGGCGCACTTTGTTTTTCAAGGCCTCATCGGTAATGTATTCGACCGGCGATTTGCCATCTACCCGCGCCAGCATCAGGCAGCCCAGCAACTTGCCGCCGCAGTCTGCGACCGGCTGCTTCAGGGTCGAATGGGCATGCTGCTGGTAGGTTTGCCAGAAACCGTCGGCGGCGAACATGAAGGGTCGCCATCGGCTGGCGTGGTAAAACCCCTTAAGCAGCAGATGGTTGATGAGCGTAGCAACGTCGAAGGCGGGATGGCCCCAATGGGCAACCTCAAAATCTACCAGCATGAGTTGGGCGGTTTCGCCGTCGGCGGGCGGCCAGGTGAGCATATTTTTAGGTGAAAAATCGCCATGTGTGAGGCAAAGCCGATTGGTTTGCATAAGTGCGGCGGTGCGGGCAATGACCGATTGCAGCGCGGCATGCTTTTTGGCGGTGGCGTGAAAGTAAGGCTCGATGCGCTGCTGCACAAACCCTGTAAGCTCGCCAAACTCTTTGGCGATTGGGGCGCTGCCGCAGGTGCGGTTTTGGATGCTTGCCAATAGTTTGCCGGCATCATCGGCGAGTCGCTGATTGAGGCTTCCCGCCAAAAGCTGCGACTTCCAGGCGGCTGCGCCGGCAGGCGCGGCGGTCATGGCGAGCACAAAGTTGGTTTCATCCAGCCATAGCGGCTCAGGCACGCGGTGAGCCGGCAACAGCCGATGCAGCAGTGCCATGCAATTGTGTTCGGCATGAATGCGATCGCGGTCTACCAGCCATTCGGCGGCGGTATTGAATTTTTCGAGTGGTTGTTTAACCACAAAGCAGCGGCCCTCGCGCATGCGTTTGTCGGGCTTGCCGGCCCGCTTTTGTCCTTCGGTTCGCATGTCGGTGCCGACCGGCTCGCCCGCACCCATGTCGAGCACCATAAAAACCGCCCCGGCCACGCCGCCGGAGAGGTTTTTCACAAGCACTTCGCCCTCGGTGGCGGCACCCCTTGCCCGCAGGTAGTTGGCGATGTTGTCGGTGGTTAATTCAATCATGGCGCTGGCAATATCCCTTAACAGCGGGGTGTTGGCAAGCCGCGGGGACCGGTGGCGGCGGCGATGGTGTTTAATTTTCGCCGGGCAGTTGACGAATCTTTACGCGAGCGGCTGTAAGGGTATAGAGCCGACCGCGGGACAACCGGGGGTAGCGTTCAAAGAGGCGGGTCATCGCAGGGGCGAAGTCGTCGGCCTGAAGGTTGTTGGCGAGCAGGATGATGACATTGTTAAATGCCTGCCGCCGGGCGTACAAAAATTCGGGCAAAGGTCTCTCATCGGTAAGCAGGCCCCATTGCCGCTGGGCCAGCGCGGCAAAAAGCTCGTCGGGCGGGGCATCGGATGGCAGGGAAAGCTCGGCAAGTTTGTGCGGCGTATGGCCGTGCGAAACCAGCGATCCAGCCAGGGCGGTAGCTGCCGATGGTGCGGCGGCGTGAATCAGGAAGTGCATGAGAGTTGCCTTTCATCGGCCAGGCGCCGCGTAATGGCCAGCGATTGCGCGGCCAGTTCAACATTGTGTACCCGGTGAATTTGTACGCCCGCCGCCATGGCCATAGCGGTTACGACGGCGGTGGCCAGGTCGCGGTCTATCCAGTGTTCGGGTGCGGCCGAGCGGCGATCGGCCGGGAGTACCTCGGCGAGGAAGCGTTTGCGTGAAACGCCCAACAACACGGGATAGCGCAATGCCACGAGGCGGCTTAAGCCGGCGACGAGCTTCCAGTTGTCCGCGGGTGATTTACCAAAGCCAATGCCAGGATCAACAATGATGCGTTCGGCGGCAATGCCGGCCTGCTTGGCGACCATGGCCCGGTCTTGAAGATATTCGCAAACGTCATCCACAACGTTGGTGTAGGTTGGGGCCATTTGCCCCGGCTGTTCGGGCCGCATGTGCATGAGCACGATGGATGCTCCAAGCTCGGCGACGGTTGCAAGCATGGCCGGGTCGTGGGTGCCTGCGGAAATGTCGTTGACAATGTCGGCTCCGGCAAGAAGGGCTTCGCGTGCGACCAGAGCTGAGCGGGTATCTACACTGATGAGTACCGACAGGTTTGGATTAGCCCGCACCACGGGCCGACCGGTTCGCAGCCGACGTATGACAGGTACAACACGTTCAATTTGCTGCTCGGCGGGAACCGACGCGATACCGGGCCGAAAAAAGCTGGAGGCTTCTCCACCAACATCTACTATGGCTGCGCCAAGGTGAATGAGCCGTTGGGCGTGGTCAACGGCGGCTATGTAATCTATGCCGCCGGCCTGACTGCTGAACCGCCCGCCATCGCTGAAGCTGTCGGGCGTTACGTTGGCGACACCCATAAGCACCGGCCCCTGCTGGAGCCAGGGAGTAAGTGATTCCGGCCGTTCATATATTGACATGTGAAGCTCCACCTGTTTGCCGCAAGAGATTGTAAAGGGCGATGGCCGCAAAGGCCAATACAAATTAAATGCACCGCTCGCGGCGCAGCGTCTGTGGTCTAATCAGGCATGTGGGCGACAGGCTTTGGCGGAGCCACGGCCAGAGACTCAAGCAAACTTTGCGGAAAGCCGATGGCCGCGGTGATCACTGTGCCGGTGTACGTTGCAGTCTCGGCGGAGGCAAAGCCGACCTTGGGCCCGCAAAAACTGACGGTGAGGGTCGCGCGGATGGCTGCTCCCAGCGGCTGGCCGGTGTCGCAGTCGAGGCCGCTGGGAATATCAACGCTGACAATGCGGCGATTGGCTTTGTTGATGGCGTCAATCAGCCCCGCGGCCGGGCCGAGCACCGGGCGTGAGAGGCCTGTGCCAAAAAAACCATCTATGATGATGTCGTGTGGGGAAGAGGTTTTGAGCCAATCGGCCAATGCGGCGGTTGCGGCGGTTGATGGGTCAGCCGCGTCGGGCTGCGCCTTGGGCAGCACGGGCAAGGCCATGGCTTGAATGATGGCGAGCTGCTGCAGGGCCGCCTGGCTCAAGCGCGATGGGGGAGCGGTCAGCAGCAACTGCGCGGGCCGATCGCTGCGATGCAAATGCCGCGCTGCCACGAGAGCATCGCCGCCATTGTTGCCCGGCCCGCATACCAGCAGCACTTGCCCGGCCGCAGGACTCAGGCTTTCGACGGCACGGGCGACAGCAGCACCGGCATTTTCCATAAGCGAGGCGATGGGTATGTGAAACTGCTCAACCGCAAGGTGATCTGCCTGCGCGAGTTTAGCGCGGTTAAACCATAACGGTGAAGCGATTGTATTGTTTGGCTGCATCAGCATCTTGAGAGAGGATTGTACGCTTAAATAGCGGGCTGTACATGCGGTCAATACGCCGGCGTACCATGCCGCCGGGTTGATTACCACCGGCAAGCCGGCGGCTAAATAGGGCGGGCGACGCGCGCCGGCCCCAATAACTAAGAGCCTGTTTGAAAACTCCGGCGGGATCGTCTTGCGGCCCAGGGCGGCCGTCTGCTGCGTTCTCGCTCCTCGCCATATTTTCGAATATGCCTCG
>JABEVB010000013.1 GCA_013044165.1 Phycisphaerales bacterium | reverse complement strand
GGCCGGGACAGGCCTCTGTGGCAGGGAGCCAAAGATCGGGGCTCTCCTGGCGCAGCCGCGCGGCCAAGGTCAAAAGCATGCATAAGCTGCCACAGGCCCGCGCCAGAATTGCCGCACCTCGACGAGCAGTGCTTTTTCCACACACATATTGCCGTGTTAAGGGCCTGCCAATATCGGCATAGATGGTTTTACGACTAGGCTCCAATTTGCGGCACTTGCAAATCGGTCGGCAGTTTGCAATACTATTGGTTCAACCGCATCGGTTTCCTTGCCACGGCTGGAAACCTTGCGTTTTTCGAGAGAAAAACGGCGGCTTGGCATAGGCGCTCGTGTAATTCGCCATCGGCGGACGCTTGCTAACCTTGCCACTAGCAGTCGAAGTTGTTAGAGGTTTTTATGTCTACCGCAACCCCTTCTACCGGGGCGCCGGCTTTTATGCCGTCCGCCAAAACCCAAAACATTCCTACGTCACAACGGCCAGCTTCGCGTCTTGACACGGCCTCCCCATCAGGCGATACGCACAATGGCTTGCCCGTGCTCGGACATGCCGTCGGCAAGACGGATCGTTACATCGGAATGACCGGTGCGCAGATTCTTCTGCAGATGCTTGTGGAACACGGCGTGACCGACGCGTTCGGCTATCCGGGCGGGGCCATCTTGCCTACGTTCGATCAATTATACGAAAAGCAACTTAACTTTATTCTGGTGCGGCACGAGCAAGGAGCTGGTCACATGGCCGACGGCTATGCCCGCGCTACCGGCAAGCCCGGCATTGTCATCGTGACCAGCGGGCCGGGTGCCACCAATACGATTACGCCCATGGCCACCGCATACATGGACTCGATCCCAATGATTGTGTTTTCGGGCCAGGTGCGCACCTATGTAATTGGCAACGACGCCTTTCAAGAGGCGGACGTGACGGGCATTTCGCGCCCGGTGACCAAGCGCAATTACCTGGTGAAAAACGTCAAAGACCTGCCACGTATTATCAACGAGGCCTTTATCATTGCTACAACGGGCCGACCGGGACCGGTGCTGGTGGACCTGCCGGTGGATGTCACCACAGCCAAAATTGAAGAAACCATTGACGATGCGCCGTATCTTCCAGGATACCGCGTGCATACCGCAGGCCACAGTAAAATGGCACGGACTGCCGCTGAGATGATCAACGCAAGCGAGCGGCCGGTGCTTTATGTTGGCGGCGGAACTATCATCAGCCGCGCATGGAACGAAGTGCGTCAACTTGCTGAAAAAGGCAACATTCCCTGCACCACAACGCTGCTGGGCTTGGGCGCATTTGATGAAAACAGTCCGCTGAGCCTGCACATGCTCGGCATGCATGGCAGTGCGTATGCCAACTATGCCGTGCAGGAAAGCGATTGTCTTATTGCGGTGGGCGCTCGGTTTGATGACCGGGTGACCGGCAATTTAAAGCTCTTCGCACCCAAAGCCAAAATCGTGCATATTGATATTGACCCCTCAAGCATCAGCAAAAACGTGAAGGTGGACGTCCCGGTGGTGGGCGACGCTCGCATCTGCCTTACGGAGATGGCCCAATATATCGAACACAAGCCACGTACGGCCTGGTTTGAGCAAATTGCGCATTGGAAGAAGCAGTATCCGTTTACCTGGCAGGACAACTCGCCTCGCGCCAAGCCGCAGGCTATTATTGAAGCCATTCAAAAAGTAACTGCGGGCAAGGCCGTGTTTACCACCGGCGTAGGCCAGCACCAGATGTGGGCGGCTCAATTTAAACGCTGGAGCATCCCGCGCAGCATGGTCACCAGCGGCGGCTTGGGAACCATGGGCTTCGGGTTGCCTGCGGCCATCGGCGCACAGGTTGGCCGCCCCGGCGAGTTGGTCATTGACATTGACGGCGACGCGTCCTACATCATGACGGCCATGGAACTGGCCACTATCAAGCAGTACAACCTGCCTGTAAAGGTAGCCATCCTGAACAACAACTTCCAAGGCATGGTGCGCCAATGGCAGCAGCTCTTTTACAAGGGGCGTTTTTCACATAGCCAAATGGTCAATCCCGATTTTGCCGCCATGGCGGAATCCTTCGGCATTCGCGGCATCCGCTGCGATAAAAAGGAAGATGTGCTGAAAACCGTCGAAGAGATGGTTCGTCACCCCGGCCCATGTGTTGTTGATTTTCTCTGTGAAGAGGATGAAAACGTCTATCCGATGGTGGCCAGCGGCAAAGGCCTGCACGAGATGGAACTGGGTATTGTAGGCACCGCACCGCCCAACAG
The DNA here is from genome assembly GCA_013044165.1 of Phycisphaerales bacterium. Taxonomy (GTDB): domain Bacteria; phylum Planctomycetota; class Phycisphaerae; order WQYP01; family WQYP01; genus JABEVB01. The sequence goes on along the minus strand of JABEVB010000013.1, from coordinate 862 downwards.
CGGTCGTGACATGGGGTCTCTGGCCTGACAATTCACCGTCGGCCCCGCGGCACCATGGTTGTTTTCATCCATGAAACGTGGTCAACCTGACGGCAAGGTTCTGTTTCTTTGACACTTAGCCTTGACTTTTTTTCTGACATTTGGAGCTATTTATGCGTCACGTAATATCTGCCTTGGTAATGAATGAACCGGGCGTTTTAGCCCATGTGGCCGGCATGTTTTCCGCTCGCGGTTTTAACATTGATTCGCTGGTGGTCGGGCGTACCGAAGATCCAAACTTTTCACGCATGACTATCGTCGTTATCGCCGACGAACGCACCCTCGACCAGGTCCGCAAGCAGTTGGCAAAAATTGTGACGGTGGTGAAAGTTCGCGATTTTAAGGACACACCCTATGTAGCACGCGACCTGATGATGGTTAAAATAAGCGCACCACCGGCTACGCGCAGCGAGATTATTGAACTGGCAAATCTGTTCCGCGGCCATGTGGTGGATGTTGGCCAAACCAGCCTGCTTATCGAAATCTCCGGCGAAGAGGAAAAGCTCGATGCTTTCGTTGAACTACTGCGTCCCTATGGCATTCGCGAAATGGCACGCACCGGTGTCATAGCCATGCCGCGTGGCGCTTCCTCTGTAACACCCGGTGCCGAGGAAGATGTGAAAGCAGACCCGGCGAAGCCAACCATGTCCAAACCAAGCACGAAGGCCGCCCTGCCCACGAAGCGGCAACCTACGCAGCAAGAGCTGGAAGCAACGCCTCCAGGCTAAGAGCCTGTTTGAAAAGGCTGGTGCGGTCGGATTGCGGCCCAAGGTGGCCGGATGCAAGGCCGCAGCTCCGAGGCATATTCGAAAATATGGCGAGG
>JABEVB010000113.1 GCA_013044165.1 Phycisphaerales bacterium | reverse complement strand
GATAATTAAGGCTCTTTATTTTTGGCGACAGGGCCGCCGGAGCCGTGCGCACAACGCTTGCGGTGATAATGGCCATACCGGTTGCATACATTTCCGGCGAGTACATTTGTATCTTATCGGTAATGATGAAAACGCTGGATACTTTGCAAGTTGCCGGTGATACGCCCAAAGCGCCGATGCCGCGCGTGGCCACAAGACGTATGTAGGAATTGTGCAGTTTATTGGCGGCTAATGTTTGGGTAATGGCTTGCGACAACTGTTCTTGCGTGTAGGGCATCTGCAGTCTAATGGCTTTTGCAGAATCGAAAAGCCGCTGCAGGTGTTCATCCTGACGAAACACCTTGCCGCTATACTGCCGCAGGCCCTCAAAAACGCCATCGCCATAGAGCAGGCCATGGTCAAACACACTTATTTTTGCCTGTTCCTGTGGAACCAGCGTTCCATCCATCCAAACTACATTGCCCATGCCGCAGCCTTAAATCCAGTCCAAATATCAAGATTTATAAGTGTAAACGATAATGAATGGGCTGGCAAAAGCAGCGGAATCAGGACCAATGGACGAAACGTATAAAATGGTGTGGTTGGCACATTTGCAAGGCTGGGCGGTGCTGGCGTATACTACACGGCCCGTTTGGCGGCGGCGTAGCTCAGTTGGTAGAGCGCGGGATTCATAAGCCCAAGGTCTCCGGTTCGAGTCCGGACGCCGCTAGTGGTTAAAGGTACGGCCTGGCAAGGCTGGAGCATACGAGAGCCGCCGCAGGCGGCACACGAGGTATACAGGGCGCTGCGTTTGGCGCTAAGCAGAAAAGGAATTTGTTATGAAAGAAAAAGTTCATCCCAAGTACAATTTCGTTAAGGCGCACTGCGCCTGCGGCAGTACGTTTGAGACCGGGTCTTCGCTGAAGAAGATCGAGGTTGAAATTTGCGGCGTTTGTCATCCGTTCTACACCGGCAAGCAGAAGTTTGTGGACACCGCCGGTCGCGTGGAGCGATTCCAGAAGAAGTACGCCAATTTCAATGTAAAGTCTGCCGCCACCGGCAAAAAATAGACGCATAGGCACAAACATATGTAAGCGCCGCAGGCCCCGCAGGCTTGGCGGCGTTTTGTTTTAGCCACACGGGCGAAAGTTCTTACGGCCCGCCGCGAGTTTGTCATGCAGATACCCGCCGCCTATCAGCGCATTATCGAAAAGCTTGAAGAACAGTTGCAGGCGCATGCGGCCATTGAAGAGCAACTGAACGACCCGGCAACCGCGGCAAACAGGGTGTTAATGTCGGAATTATCGCGCCGCCATGGACGGCTTAGCCGTTCGCTGGTTCTATACCGGCAATACCGCCAAACGCGTGAAAAGCTTGAAGAAGCCGAACTGCTGCTCGGGCAGACCGGCGGTGAGGCGGAGTTTGGTCAGATGGTGCAGGAAGAAATCCGCATTCTCTCGGAAAAGGCTGCGGGCGAGTTGGAAGCCATTGTTGACGATTTTTTGTCCGCCGACGCAATATCCTCAGATTCGGTGATCATGGAAATACGAGCGGGTACCGGTGGCGATGAAGCGTCGCTTTTCGCTCGAGATCTTGTCGAAATGTACCGACGGTATTGCGAGAGTAAGCATTGGAAGTTTGAGGTACTTGATTTTTCGGCAAGCGATTTGGGCGGCTTCCGCGAGATTGTGGTCAATATTAAGGGAACTGGTGTTTATCAGGCGTTTGCCCTGGAAGGGGGAGGGCATCGTGTGCAGCGTGTGCCCGCCACCGAAACGCAGGGTCGCATACACACCAGCGCGGCCACTGTGGCGGTGTTGCCTGAGGCGGATCAATCCGATATTGAAATAAACCCGGAGGAAGTTCGTGAGGATGTTTCGCGGGCGGGTGGGCCGGGCGGGCAGAACGTGAATAAAGTTGAATCGGCGGTGCAGCTTACGCATCTGCCGACGGGCATTACCGTGCGGATGCGCGAGGAACGCAGCCAACACAAGAATCGCGATAAAGCCTGGAGGCTGCTGCGCACGCGCGTCTTTGAGCATTTCGACTCAAAACGTCGCGCCGAACGAGCCAGTGTCCGCCGGCAGATGATTGGTTCGGGCGACCGCAATGAGCGCATTCGCACCTACAGCTTCCCGCAAAATCGCCTTACCGATCATCGCCTGAACAGAAATTTCGCACTTGAGCCAATTTTGGCCGGCCACATGGAGGATTTGACGCAGGCACTCATACTATACAACCGGCAGCAACGGCTTGAGCTACTCGATATCGGTGAAAAACTTGGCGAATAAGCCGTGGCGTTAAGCATCACCGGAATAGCTTTTGGGTTGGTCTACAATCGCCTCGTGTCTGTCTATTTCGAGCAATAGTCATGTAATGAGCGTTGGAAACACTGCTTGGTCTGGTACAGGCCGTGCCACGAAAGGGGCGTCGCCTGGCAAGGTCACTCACCCGCAGATTTTCAGGTTACAACGTGTACCTGATGCCCGCAGGCTCGTATACAATATTAAGCGGTGGATGATGGAGATCGTGGAGCTTTGTTCCATGCGTTGGTCAATGGCCCAAGCCGTGGGCAAGAGTATATGGCATTGAGGAAACCTCCATCGGAGTAGATTTGCCAAGTAAAACAGACAGTTCGACGCCGGCGGCGTTGCCGGCGGGTGCACCAGACGGCGCAGCCGCGCCTGGCGGTACCATGAGCGCTGGGGCAGGCACCGGCGGCAGTGAGTTGCTTCGCTTAGTTGTGGATCGGCTGGGGGTTAAACGCATTCTCCTGGCGGTCGCGATGTTCGCTTTGGCGATAGCCGTCTTTGCGCCCGCACTCGGCGGCGGAGAAATGTGGGATGATGCCATTTTGGTGCTGCACAACTCCGCAATGAAAAGCACCAGTGGGCTGGCAACCATCTGGTATCCGATAGGTCATGAGGTATCCATAGCGTCAAAAACGCCGACCTATTTATATGGTGGTGGAATTGGCCGCCCGAGCGTGATTGTCGGGCTTATGTGGCCGTTGCGGCAGGTAACGCTGTGTGGGCCAAATCATTCAGGTAAGCCACCTGGGACCATGACGGTTACGCCGTTTGGCATTACGCCCGATTATTTTCCGGTTATGTCAACGATGTTTTGGGTGGAGTGGCGCGTATGGGGCCACCATTTATGGGGTTACAGGCTGGTAAGCATTTTTCTACACACGCTGGGAGCGGTGCTGCTGTGGCGAATATTGGTACAACTTGGCATTCCGGCACCTTGGTTGGGCGCGGTGCTTTATCTCATTCATCCGGTAACCGTTGAGAGCGTGGTCTGGATTGCCGAACTTAAAAACACGCTGTCAGGTTTCTTTTGTTATTTGGCGCTCACGCTGTTTTTAGAGTTTGACCAGCGCCGGCAATGGGGTTGGTATTTGGCTGCCTTGGTAGTATTTCTGCTGGCTCTTTTATCGAAGACCACAGTGGTTACCCTGGCGCCCGTATTGGTGCTGTGCATTTGGTGGCGGCGCAGCCGCGTGGCCTGGCGCGACATTGTGGCCGTGGCTCCATTCTTTCTACTGGCTCTGGTACTGGGTTTGGTGACCATGTGGTTTCAGTATCGGCAGGCGTTGCATGGTCGTGTGCCCGTGCGACCGATACCCGAAAGGGTTGCCGGGGCCGGCTGGGTATTCTGGTTTTATGTGCTTAAAGATATGTTTCCTTATCGCATGCTTATGGTGTATCCGTATTGGCATGTACCGTGGCAGCAATGGTGGGCGTGGCTACCGGATGCAGCGATGGCGATGGTGGCGGGCTTGTGCTGGTGGTTTTGGCGTGCGTGGGGCCGTGCGGTTGCTTTCGGGCTGGGCTTTTTTTTGATCAGCGTGCTGCCGGTGATGGGTCTGGTAAGCATGGCGTACATGGGGCAATCGCTGGTGGCGGATCACCTGCAGTATGTGGCCATTCCGGGCATTACAGCGCTGGTGGCGGGTGGATTGGCGGCGCTGCTGGCACGACGGGGCGCAATCGGAATGAAAATTGGCCGTATTGCGGCCGTGGTGGCGGTGGCGATGCTGGCATTGCGGGCGGCAGCGCAAAGCGCCATTTACGCCAGCCCGGAGCATGTCTGGAAGCATACGCTGCGCTACAACCCCGCCTCATGGGCGGCCCACATGAATCTTGGTTCGGAGTATTTTAATCGCGGGCAGTTGCGCCAAGCGGAGTCGCAATATCTGGCCGGACTGCGCCTTCAGAAGCACTCGGCCGGTTTGTTTTACAATTACGCATTGCTTCTTAAGCAGCAGGGGCATATACATCAGGCCATTGCGTCGTTGGTGAAAGCCCTGAAAATAAACAAGACTGCCGACACCGACATTTATCTGCTTGCGGCCCTGCGCGAGCGTTTAGGGCAGTGGGATAGGGCATATTGGGACGTTCGCAAGGGGCTTGACATGATGCCGCAATCCGACAAGCTGCATCAGGCGCTGGCCCGCATCTACTGGCATCAAGCGTACCATGCCGCGGCCCTTGCTGAATTGAAGTATGCTATTGCGCTTAATCCTGCGCATTCGGTTTATCAATTTGAGTTGGCGCAGTACCTTGATGCGCTCAAGCAATACGATCGCGCACTGCCTTACTATCGTCACGTTGTGCATGCGAAGCCCGCCAGTGCCATGCATCGCTTTTTGTATGGACGGTGTCTGTTAAAAAATGGTGATGTGGCGGCGGCGGTTGCTGAGCTTCAATACGGACTGAAACTCCAAAGGCACAACGCCGAGGCGCATTTGTTGTTGGCACAAGCGTTGCGGCAGGAGGGACATCCGCAGGAGGCTTTGCTGCAAATGGCTTTGTTCCGCGAAGACCTGCGGCTTCTTAAGCCGCTGCCCAAGAACGCATATCAGTTCGAAGGTCTTCCAAAAGCCGATGTGCTGCTGGAGGGCTGGCAATGAGCCAAACCCAGGGGCCGGTGGGGACGCGTGAACAGGCCGGTGGCTCCGCGCAGAGTCCTCTGTTGGCAAGCGCATTGTGGCGCTGGCTCAAAGAGGTATGGCCGGGAGCCTTGGCTTTGCTGGTTTTGGCATTTGCAGCTTACTGGCCGTTGATTCATGCTGGCTATATATGGGACGACTACGGGTACATTGTGCAGAATCCAGATCTGCGACATCTGCGCGGGTTGTGGTCCATTTGGTTTGTGCCGAGCACCAGCATTCAGTATTACCCGCTCGTCTATACTCTTTTCTGGGTTGAGTATCACCTCTGGGGCACGAACCCTGTTGGCTTTCATCTGCTGAATATCGTCTTGCAGGCCACGGATGGGGTTTTGCTGTGGATGGTGCTGCGGCAGGTTCGCCTGCCGGGTGCCTGGTTGGCTGCGGCACTTTTTACCATTCACCCGGTGCAGGTAGAGACCGTGGGTTGGGCGGTGGAGCAAAAAAATCTTACCTCGGCAGCGCTGGCATTTGGTGCTGTGCTGATGTACCTGCGGGCATTTCCTTTGGCATCAAGCGATGGCAAGAGTGCCTTGAATGGCCGCATGGTCGTTGAAAAGTGGGGTTGGTGGTATGCCGGTGCGACGGCATTGTACGTGGCCGCTCTGTTGGGCAAAACGGATGTCTGTACATTGCCGGCCATATTGCTGGTGCTTGCCTGGTGGCGGCGGGGATGTCTCGGCTGGCGTGATGTAGCGCCTACGCTGTTATGGTTTGGCTTTGGTCTGGCACTCGCCGCCATGACCATACACGTGGAGCATCATCAGGCGGGTGCCAAGGGGGCGGCTTTTGCGTTTTCGCTGGCGCAGCGAACAATCATGGCGGGGCATGCCATCTGGTTTTATCTGGGAAAGCTGGTATGGCCGCATCCTCTGTTGGAGGTTTATTGGCGATGGAATCCCGCCGCGATGCGGGGCTGGCAGTGGTTGTGGCCGCTCTCAGCGCTGGGCGTGATTGTGATATTGTTTATTCTGCACAAGAGAATTGGGCGAGGTCCACTGACAGCGGCACTGTTTTTTGGATTTGCCGCATCGCCCGTGCTGGGCGTTATCTCTTACTATACGATGCGGTATACATTTGTCGCGGATCATTATCAGTATTTGGCGTGTATTGGCCCCTTTTCGCTGGCAGGAGCGGGTGTTGCACTGGCGGCCAAGCGCTGGGGCCGTCACAAGATTATGGGTGAACCGGTGTTTTTATGGATTGGCGGCATTGCATTGCTTCTAACCTTAACTGCGGTTTCTTATGCCCAAAGCCTTGTTTATAATCCTTCGTATCGGGTTTGGGCCCACGTGCTGAAGTACAATCCAAACTGCTGGGTCGCGCAGGAAAATTTGGCCGTGCATTACGCCATGCAAAAGCGTTTGAGTATAGCCGGCCCACTTCTGGCCAGCGCCAATAAGTTATCGGGTGGAGCAGACCCAACGGTTACCGGCAACATTGGCGACATGTATTACCTGATGGGGCAGTATTCGCTTGCGATTAAGTGGTATCGTGTGTCGCTGGCGGGGCAGCCGCACAATATACACATTATTAAAAAGCTGGTGCATTGCTATGAACATACCGGCGACTGGGCGAATGCCATAAAGGATATTAAGCAGGGATTGTCTTTTGTCCCGCAATCGGCGGCATTGCATTTTATGTTGGCGGCGGACCTGGTGCATGCTGGAAACTTTAGGGGTGCGGCGCTGGCATATCGGCATGGTTTGCGATACGAACCGCGCAATACCAAGGCGCATTATGATCTGGCCCTTACGCTGGAACGTCTTGGCGACTGGCAGGGCGCCTTGCGGCATTTTGCCCGAGCGGTGGCAATATCGCCGCAGTATGCGCTGGGCCACTATGCTTATGGCAGATGCCTGCTGGCTCATGGCCGCGCGGCTGACGCCGTCGGGGAATTGCAGGTGGCAACGCGCCTGGCGCGAAAGGCAGTGACGGGACTGCGCGTTGGGGCGCCCCAGCAAGCTCCGCTCGGCAATTTGCTTGCCTGCCTGCAGACGCTTGCCAAGGCTTACCGCGCTGATGGTGAACCGCAGCGAGCGAAGGCCGCCCAAGATGAGGCCCATGCCCTGGACGTTAAGATAAAGCTTCTTATGCGGCCTGGGCTGGGGCAATCCGGCGGAACTGGACTCTTGCGTGCAGCGCGAACCGCTCCGGTGGAAGGGCACTAAAAGACTTAGGGTGGTAAGCAAGCCCAAGGCCGAGCCGGTAATGGCTGGGCTTGGCGCTAAGTAGCAAAGCGATTAAAACGCCATCGTTGCTGCAAATGGGCGAAATGCCGAGGCTTAACGCCAGCGCGCTGCACATGTGTCGGCGGCTTGAGATAAGGAAAGTTGTATGCCTGACGCTTTAAGTTCCAGTGGTTCAGCCGGACAGGTTCCGTCTGGCGGAGGTCCGGCTGGCGTTGCCTTTGCGCCCGTGCGGTTCAAGCGTGCCGTGCCTTGGAGGCAAATGGGCATGGGCCTTATTTTGTCTCTGGCCATGCTGCTGGTGTGTGCCCGGGCCTTGGACGGCTACTTCATGTGGAAGGATTGGTCGCGGCTGCTTAACAATCCGTTGGTGTTGAACGAGGGAGGTATCTTGGATGCCTGGACTTCACCCTATCAGCACAGCTTTGCGCCGTTAGCCACGAGTGTTTCGTGGTTGGAATATCATGGATTTTTAGCGGCTCAGCGCGGACTAAACAAGCCCGGCAGCAAAGTGCTTCTGTCGCCGGTACCTTTTCATGTGGTAAACCTGCTGCTGGGCATGGCGACTGCCGTTCTTTTCTGGCTGATTCTGCGGCGATTAACCGTGCCCGGCTCATTTGCCGCGGCGCTGATATTTGCGGTCCATCCCATGACCGTCGAGACGGTACTTTACCTTTCAGCTCTCCCCATTTTATTGGCTGTCGCTATGACGTTGGCTGCGCTGCTGATTTTTGTTTACTGGCTGGACGAGGCGCGTTCCGGACGATATCTGGCCATACTTGGTTTTAGCGTGGCAGCGTTTTTGTGCAGTCCGGTGGTTGCGGCTGCAGGTCCTCTTTTAATGCTGTTGATGGTGGGGTGGCGGCGGGCGCAAGACTCACGCGGTCGAACGGTCGCTTTGGTGCCATTGGTGCTCATTGCCTTGGGCGCGGTGGCCGCCCAGGCGTGGATGTCGCTCTCGGCTACTCGGTGGCTTGTGATGCCCTGGAATTTACGACTGGCTCATGCGGGGGGCGCTTTTTGGTTTTACCTTTTCAAACTGATCCTGCCGTTCCATGTGGTGCCCATGTATTCGCCATGGCCGGGGAGCGTTACTGCGACTGGGTATTTGCCGTTGGTGGGCGCCCTGGCATTGCTGCTTGTGCTATGGCGTCTTGGCAAACAGCGGGGTGGGGTTTGGCGAGGGGCCTTTTTTGGCGCGGCGGCCTATGCGGTTGCGCTGTTGCCGGTGACCGGGCTTGTGAATCTGCCAACTTTTCTGGTGTCTCCGGTGGCCAATCGGTTGGCTTACTTGGCGATCATGCCGGCTGTAGCGGTGATTTGTGGTCTCTTTGGCCGATGGCGCTTGCGGTCGCAGGTTGGCGGCCGCGTGGCGGTAGAGCTCGCGGCGTTGGCGGTTGTGTTGGCGCTGGGCATAGCCAGCTTTACTAATGCAGGTTATTACCGCTCCCCGATTAAGCTTTGGAAACACGTCCTGAAGGTAAACCCTGACGCATGGGCAGCTCATGACAACCTGGCGGAGCAATATTTTCTACTGGAGGGGCAGATCAACTTGGCGCGACAGGAACTTCAACAGGCAATACGCATAAACCCTGATGATGCCTACGCGCGACTGCACCTGGCTTTATGGGATGAACAGGTTGGCGCTAACGCCGACGCATTGGCGCAAATTCAGACTATGCTGGCTAACCACCCCCAAAATGCCCAGGCCCTTGCGGAGCTGGCGGATTACGAGTTTGCCCGTCACGAGTATGTGCAGGCGGCCAAACATGCTCTGACCGCGGTTCAGATAGATCCGACATCTGAATTGGGCAATCGAACGCTTGCCAATGTGCTGCGTTTCAGGCATGATCTCAAGGATGCCATCCATTATCTAAAGATGGCGGTTCGCTGGCACCCCAATGACATTTCATTGCACACAACCCTGATTGAATGGCTCTTGGAGAACGGCAACAAGCGAGAAGCATTGGCGCAGGCGCAATTGCTGGCAGGCGAATTTCCGGATGACGCCGCAAAGCAGCGCATGCTTATCGGGCTGGAACTGGCGCTGGGCGATGCCAGCGCGGCTGATCGCACATACCATCGTTTGGTGGCGCAGCATCCAAATGACGCTTTGCTGCAGTATCAGTACGCCAACGCGCTCGACAACCAGAACTTTTTCACGAGGGCCATTGAGCATTATCGTGCGGCCGTGCGATTGGAGCCGAAGGTGTTGGACTTTCGGTTCAATCTGGCGACGGCCCTGCTCGATCATGGGGAAACAGCCGCTGGCAAGGCGGAGTTGAACAAAGTATTTGCAATGGCGCCACACGACCCTCAATGGCGCGTGCGCTATGCGCTGTACTTTCTGGATCATCACAATGTTGCTGCGGCTTTGGAGCAGTATAAACTGGCGGTTGGTCTTCAGCCGCGCAATCCTGCGGTGCGTTTCGCGTGGGCTATAGCACTGCTCAACGCTGGCGACAAGACGGCCGGCGACGCCCAGATGCAGAAGGTGTTTTCCATGGACCCCCAACAGGTGATGTGGCGTGTGCGGTATGTTATTTACCTAGAATCGCACCATGATCTCAAGGGAGCTGTGGCGGAACTTCGCGATATTACACAGCTATTTCCCACGCAGGCTGCTGCCTGGAACAGCTTGGCGATGGACTTGTGGCAACTTGGTGACGTTGCCGAAGCCAGGCAGGCCCGTGCCCGGGCAGTTAAGCTCAACCCGGCTTTCGCTCGCCTGCCATTCCCGCCGGTAACGACGAACGCGGCGGCCCGTTTGAATTCGGCACCACCTCTGCCTAAACAATAAACCGCCGGTAAGATTGGTACGGCTGGAATACAGGATTTTTTATGAGTGCAGCACGCGAGTTAAACAAGCAAACGGCCGAGCCGGTTGTGATGCTGCCAGCCAGCGGCGGCCAATTCCTGACTGGGCTGGATTTTGCCGGGAATTGGGCTGTACCACTGGGCGTAGCGGCGCTGGCGCTGCTTTGTCTGGTGACGTACTACCCACTGCAAAAAGGGGCGTTCATCTGGGATGATAGGCAGTGGCTTTTGGTGAATAGCTTCGTACATCATTGGAAGGGTTTAAAGTTCATCTGGTTTAAGCTTTCAGCAAGCCCGCAATACTATCCGATGGTGTTTACCGTGTTCGATGTCGAGTGGCATCTGTGGGGCGGCAGCGCCTTGGGCTATCATCTCGTCAACGTGCTGTTGCAGGTGGGCACTGCGCTGTTGTTGTGGTGGGTGCTGCGCAAACTACGCGTGCCTGGTGCGTGGCTGGCAGCGGCACTCTTTGCCATTCATCCGGTACAAGTTGAAACCGTGGGCTGGGTGGCAGAACTTAAGAATTTGCTGTGTGCATTTTTTATGTTCTGGGCGGCGGGGTGCTTTCTCAACGCGTGGCCCTTAACTGAATCGGCGACTTTTTCGCAGGCCTCCGCAGAACGGCAACCCCGCATGCGATGGGGCTGGTATTTGCCGGCGACAGGGTTTTATGCGCTGGCGCTTTTGAGTAAAACATTGGCCTGTACCCTGCCGGTGATTATGCTGGTGCTCCTGTGGTATCGCAGCGATCGCATTCGCTTGCGGCAATTCTGGAGTTTAGCACCGTGGCTGCTCATGGGCGTGGCCGCCGGGTTGGTGACCATTCACATAGAGCACAGCAGTTCAGTAGGTACCAACGGTTCGCACTGGGCGTTTTCGCTTGGGGAGCGTTTTATTATTGCGGGGCGGGCGTTCTGGTTTTATATAGGTAAGCTCTTCTGGCCCAATCCCTTGCTGGAAATATATCCGCGTTGGAATGTAAATCAGATGGGTGGGTGGCAGTGGAGTTTTCCGATCGCGGCGGTGGGGTTGCTGGTCGCACTCTGGTTGCTGCGCCGCCGCATTGGCCGCGGTCCCATTGCAGCGATTCTGGTTTTTAGCATAAGCATCGGCCCGGTGTTGGGCTTTATTAATTTTTACACACAGCTTTTTACCTTTGTTGCGGATCATTATCAGTACATTGCCTGCATTGGCGTGCTTGTGCTGGTGGCCGCTGGCCTGCGGCTGGCAACCAGTCGAGCCGGCAAATGGTCTCAGAAGGCATATTGGTTGATAAGCCTTATTATTTTGGCCTCACTAAGCTTGCAGTCGTGGGGCCAGAGCGCGCTGTATCAGTCGCCGGCGTATTTGTGGGGGTATGTATACAAGAACAACCCGGATAACTTTATGACACTCACATCCTATGGAGCTTCGTTGATATCGCTGGGCGTGGAAACACATCATCCTTCGGTTATTCGCCGGGGCATGCGCTATCTTGACGCATCAGAAAAAATCTGGCCGAACTACTCCACCACCGATGTAAACCTTGGACAGGGGTACTACTATTTGGGTGAGTACAGGCAGGCCATGCACAAGTTCATGGAGTTTTTAATTTACGCGCCAAAGTCGCGGCTGGTCCGCCGACAATTTGCTGATTCGCTGGCACATGTGCATCGCTACGCTGCCGCGTTGGCTGTGTACAAAAAAATTGCAAATGATGAACCCAAAGATGCCCTGACGCAGTGGCGTATGGCGCAGATTTATTTGGTATTGGGTGAGAAGAATCATGCCCGCAAGCATTGGCTCAAAGCGGTAATGTTGCAGCCGCTTTGGAACAATCAAAAGCTAGCGATACCGAAATGGCTTACTCCCAACGCTCATTTGCCGCAGTAATCTATGGTGCGGGCAATCTGCGACCGCAGTTCGCGTCGCGGCACGATGCGGTCTACGAACCCTTTTTGCAGCAGGAACTCGGCCCGCTGGAAGCCTTCAGGTAACTCCACGCGAATGGTGTTGGCAATGGTGCGCGGTCCGGCAAAGCCAATCATGGCCTTGGGTTCGGCGAATATGACATCGCCAAGCATGGCAAAGCTTGCGGTGGTACCGCCGGTGGTTGGGTCGGTTAGCACTGAAACAAACAGGCCACCAGCCGCATGAAAGCGGGCCAATGCGGCCGACGTTTTGGCCATTTGCATCAGGCTGATGGTGCTTTCCTGCATGCGAGCGCCACCCGAGCAGCTTACAATAACCAGAGGCAATTTGTCGGCGAGCGCTTTTTCGATGGATCGGGTGATTTTTTCGCCGACCACGGCACCCATCGAGCCAGCCAGAAAGTCAAAATCCATAACAGCCAGCATCAGCGGCCTACCTTTGATAAACGCTTTGCCGCTTACTAAGGCGTCGCAAGAGCCTGTGGCTTGGCGGATGGCGGCAATTTGCTGCTTATAGGCCTTCTTGGCGGAAAAGCTGATGGGGTCGCGTGATACGAGACTTGCGTTGGTCTCTTCAAACGAGCCATCGTCGGTCAGTATTTTAATTCGCTGCCGCGCCGAGAGCCTGAAGTGATGGTCGCAGCCGGGGCAGGTATGCAGATTTTCTTCCATATCTTTACGGAAGATCATCTCGCCGCAGCCCGCGCATTTGAGCCACAACCCCTCCGGTACATCCACATGTTTACGGGTTTGCACGAAGTTGCCTTGCAGGCCACTCGTCGCCACCGTGGGAGAAGTGATTTCGGCCATAAGTCCATCCTTGCGTAAATGTTCGCAGTACTGATCCGAGATTTACCGGGCCTTTTGGCCCAAAATCTTGGCCATGCACCCCGAAAGCCGCGCTGCCTGCACCGGCTGCCATGTGATTTACGATAGCAAACAGATAAGAAAAAGGCAAGGCTGCAAAACGTCCGATATTAACATGGATGGGTTTGGGGCTGGCCGATAGTTTTGTATATTGGCTAAAGAGGCGGCCGTGTGGGCAGCCTTGATGACTGTTAAATTGCCAGAGTACAGGCGTAAGGAGTTGTGTTGGATGGAAACGGTTTTTACCCTTCGGCAAACCGCAGGCTATGCTATTGATGTATCGCATGACGGGTGGGCCTTGCGAATTGACCTTACCACCCGACAGGGTGGCACCAACACCGGCCCAGGCCCCACAGACTTGGTGCCAATCGCCTTGGCCGCATGTGAAATGATGCTCGCCCTTCTGACGGCTAAAAAACACGGGCATCCGTTGGAGGGGGTTGAGGCGAAGGTAACCAAGCAATACGCCATCAATCCGACGCGTTTAGGAGATATGCGCGTGGAAGTGAAGAATGTTCTGTCCCAGTTGCCGCCAGAGTTGCATGAGCGTGTCCGTGCCGCCATAGAGGCCTGTCCGGTGCTGCAAACGCTTAAGCATCCACCGGCAGTGCATTCAGAGGTGCAATAGCTTGGCTTGGCTGCCTTTGCCTATCAGGCTGGCATGTCGCCTAAGATTTGTAGATTATGAATTTAATATGGTTGATTTGTGAACAATATTATTGGACTTCGCATGAGGCTTGTGTCTGCATAACGGCAAAGATGAGTACCGACAATGGGCTTTAATGTTTCCAGATTTGGTTTTATGAGACGTGTCGCAAATCGCAATCAAAGACCTATGGCGTGGCATGGCGATTGCACTGGAAACAATGCCCTTAAACCCATAATGGCAGGTGGCACTTGGATTTAGGTTGTATGGGACTAAGTAATGCCGAAAATATTGCACAGAGATGTACTTGGTAAGAATTGTTGGAAATAAAGGCTTTACTTCTGTCGCTTAACTAATATAATGTTTCTTGAGCTTTTTGTAGTTTTGGAAGCTCAAATGTCTGGGCTAGGGAGTTTTAGGTCAACCAAGGTCGAGGTGTCGCTGAAGCCAAGGAGGTGCTTCTTAATAGTTGCAGCGCCCATAATGGGGTGTTTGTCCTCGGCCGATGGTTTGAAAACGTCCTTGCCTTATTTGTGAGGTAACCAGAGAGAAGATGTGGCATATTGATTCCATGGAAGAGCTGGCTCGGCAGCTTACGTTTTCGCCGCTGAATAAAAAGCGGGAGCAGCTGGCGGGTGCGCAAGAGCTTGTCGAGCAGATTGACCCTCAGCAAGAATACCCTTGGGATTTTGTGGTTTACCGGCTCACCGGATTCCGGGGCCGCACCCCTTCGACGCTTTCGGTGTCGGGCAAATTGCTTCAGGCCGATCTCGCCCGCCTGATGGAAAATCTGTCCACCACGCTCGACTTAACGCCTGCAGACGTTGGCGAAGAAGTGTTGCTTCTCGATCAGGTCACCCAGCGATTCAGCGTTTCAACCAAAACCATTCAGCGGTGGCGCAAGCGCGGCTTGGTGGCCCTACGGTATATGTTTCCGGATGGCGTGCGTCGCTTGGGGTTCAGGCTCTCGGCGGTGGAACGCTTTGCTCAGCGAAATGCCCAGCATGTGCAGCGGTCCGCGAGGTTTCGCCAACTGTCTGAAGATGAAAAAGGCGAGATTATTCGACGCGTACGCCGCTTGGCACAGCGACGCGGCTGGAATCTTAAACAAATTTCATTCCGGCTCGGTCGCAAAATGGGCCGCAGCCCGGAGACCATTCGTTATGTGGTGCGCCGGCACGACCGGCAAAATCCGGATCAGCCGATTTTTGACGGTGTCATTGGGCCTTTGCAGCCGCAGGATCGCAAAATTATCCGCGACTGCTTTGACCGGGGTATGGGTGTTGACAGCTTGGCGCGGCGGTATAGCCGCACGCGTTCAAGCATTTACCGCGTGGTAAGCCAAGAGAAGGCCTTGGCGATTAAAAGTCAAGCCATCGAATTTATTGCCAACCCGTTGTTCGATCATCTTGAATCCGAAGATATTATTCGCCGCGTATTGCCGGCCCGTGCCGTTCAAGAAGCTGCCGAAGAAACTTCAAAGCCCCAGTGGCAACAAGAATTAGGTTACTGGATGCGTCCGCCTTCGGGCACACCGGCCTCGATGGCGCAGCTTTTTGCCGTTGAGCCAGCACCTTCGGCCCTGGTGAACGATGCGTTTCGTCGAATGAACTATGCCAAGGCGAGAGCTTTTAAGCTGCAACAGCAGTTGGATGTAGGCTCGGCTCGCTCCAGCGAAATTGCGGAGTTGGAGGGCCTTTTGGCCCAGGCCGCCGCCATCAAAAATCAATTGGTCAACAGTCATCTTCGCGTGGTAATTAGCGTGGCGCGAAAGCATGTTCGCAGCGGCCAAGACCTTCTGGAATTGGTGTCGGATGGCAACATGTGGCTGATTCGGGCGGTGGACACCTTTGACTTTTCGCGCGGTGTAAAGTTTTCAGTGTATTTAACATACGTACTGATGAAAAACTTTGCCCGCCGTCGTGCCGAACAAATTACCCGTGGCGATGCACGCATGGTGACCGGTCAAGATGCGCTGCTTGATGAGATGGGCACACAATCAGATCGTGGCGTTCCGGAAGAGGTGGACACACTGATGATGGGCGGCATGGCGGCCGAGGCTGTGCGCAAGCTGCCCCAACGCGAACGCGACTTATTGACCGCTCATTACGGGCTGGAGCCGGGCCAAGGGGCCATGAGCCTCTCGCAACTGGCCGAGAAGATGGGTGTGACCAAGGCTCGCGTGCGGCAGGTTGAAACACGAGCACTGCGCCGCTTACGTCGTTTACTGGAAGCCGGCCAAGGGCAATCCACAGTACTACCGGGCGGATAAGCCCTGCGGTCCGCGGCAAAAATTCGGCGGGTTGCATCATGCGATCTGTCGGCACTTTTCGGCAGAATTCAACCGGTGCTGCTTGCGGCGCGGCGGGACGGTTCGGTACAATATTTACAGTGATGGATGTGTCTTTTGATCAAGGATGATCATGACCTTGCTTACAGTTGATTCGCAAATACTCCCGCGGCCTACTTTGGCGGCTTCGACGGAACCGGCGATGTCCGCCCATAGGGAAGAAACGCTCTTTGCGTGGCTGAAGACTCCGCGGCAGGTTCGAGAGGCAGTTGAAAGGCGGCGGCTGCAGAGCGTGCTGCTGGTGACTGATCCGGCGATGGTCGAACTGGTTGCGAGAGACACCCTGCGATTAGGGCCATTGGCCTGTGCCCGCGGCACGTTGGTACTCACAGTTTCGCCGCGAGCCAGTCTGTTGGCGGCGCTTCAGGCAATATTTAGATCGGTGGTTTGCCTGGCGGCGGCGGCAACATTGGAACCACGAGACCTCGTGAACGCCATGGCCAGTTCAGAGGCATGCGGTCGCCTGATCGGAGCGATGCTTGATGGGCCATCAGGCGTGCTAGCCCTATGGCGTGGCGATGCTCGCAGCCTCGCTGTTCCAATTGTGTGGTTCAGCACGCAAATTGATCTCGATCGTGCGGCTAACGCAGTTGTTGCCATTCGCTCGGGCGGGCAGGAGCTTGCGATTGGCGAAGCGGTGTTTTGTTCGGATGATGTGATTGCGGCGTTTGATCCGGATCATCGTCGGCGGTTGCGCTGGCGCCGCTGGCAGCAAGATACAACGCTAGGAGCCATGGTACGGCGGCGCCGGCATGAGTTGGGTTTGCGGCGGGAGGAGTTTCCCGGCATTGACGCCAAAACGGTTGCACGCATCGAACGCGGCGAAATTTTAAGGCCGCAGCGTGAAACGCTTCGCCTGATTGCACAATGCCTTGGTTTGGACTTGGATTCTCTTCAACGCTGTCATGCGGCAACCTGAACAACAAATAATCGCATGAACTTCAGCGCAATAAGCATGTGGCCAGAAGGGAGGATTCCAGTGTTGCCACATTTGTGTGAGGTCAACGTGAACTTTACACGATCGAGGCGGCGTGATGCTGCGACGATTTTGTAAGGTTTTGCCCCTTGTTCATCATTAAGAGGCCTGGGATTATGCTGATTGCGAAAAAAATTAGTATCGCGTGGCCAGTACGCTGCGGTTTATTGTGAGCCATGAGAGGAGGCGGCGCAGGGCCTTGCCGCGATGACTTAGCTGCGACTTTTCATACATGGTAAGCTCGGCGGTGGTACGACCCAGGTGCGGAATTAAAAACAGCGGGTCATAGCCAAAACCATTGTTGCCGCGTGGCGCTGTCAAAATGACGCCCTCAACTTTATCAACAAACACCGCCAGAGTTGTCCCTGGAAGGGCCAGGGCCATCGCGCAGAGAAATTGAGCCTGTCGGCTGCTGGCCGGTATGTGCGACAACTTGGCCAACACCAGATTATTGTTGGCCACATCGTCGCATGGTTCGCCGGCGTAGCGGGCGCTGCGCACGCCCGGCTCGCCGCCTAAGGCATCTACGCAGAGGCCGGAATCGTCCGCAAGGGACGCAAGGCCGGTGGCATCGGCCCACGAGCGAGCTTTTTTTATTGCGTTACCGATAAAGGTAGGCCGGTCTTCAATGATCTCTATGGGATTGAGCCGATCGCTCGGCGTGCGCAGTGTCAGACACTGCAGGCCGGCTACATCAAGCTCGTGGCGAATTTCTGTAAGCTTGCCTCTGTTGCTGGTGGCGATGAAAAGCTCGGTCATGGCGCTATTTCCGGAGCGGTGGTGCGCGGCCGGGCAAGGCGTCGGCGACCACCGAGGTAAATCATGAGAATTGTAATATCGGAAGGCGTCATACCCTCCAGCCGCGATGCCTGGCCTATGGTTCGAGGGCGAAATCGCTGAAGGCTTTGGCGGGCTTCGGCACGCAGTTCGGTGATGTTGGCAAAGTTGAAATCCGGTGGAATGAGTTTATCTTCAAGATCGTGCATGCGTTCTACGCTGCGCTTTTCGCGGGCGATGTAACCCTGGTAACGTGCTTCAATTTGCACCTGGTCAAAAATGGATGTGAGTGACGCATCGCACAGCAATGGTCGCAATGCTTCCTCATGACGCAACGGTGTAGAGGTAAGACTTTGCCAGGCAATATAGGGACGGCGTATAAGTTCGAAAGCCGATGTGCCGCTGAGGCTTGTGGCCTGCTGCAGGGCGTCAGCCACACGCTGCATCGCATCGAGCTTGTGCCGCAACCGCGCGACGCGAGCTGACTGGGCCAATCCCAGTTTCTCGCCGATGGGTGTAAGCCGCTGGTCTACATTGTCGCTGCGGAGCGTGAGCCTGAACTCGGCGCGACTGGTAAACATACGGTAAGGCTCGGTGGGTGTTTTGGTGACAAGGTCATCAATCATAACGCCGATGTAGGCCTGGTCGCGCATAAGCGTAAAGGCCGGCTTGGCTGCTATGGTTTGTGCCGCGTTGATGCCGGCGATAAGCCCTTGCCCAGCGGCTTCTTCGTAGCCGCTGGTGCCGTTGATTTGGCCTGCAAAAAATAGGCCGTGAACCAAGCGAGTTTCAAGAGTGGCGTCAATCTGATGCGTGGGTGAAAAGTCATATTCCACCGCGTAGCCCCAGCGCAAAATAACGGCATGCTCAAGTCCGGCGATGCTGTGGACAATCTGTTCCTGTACGTCTTTGGGCAGCGAGGTGGAAATACCGTTGCAATACATTTCGTCGGTATCCAGCGATTCAGGCTCAAGAAAGATCTGGTGCTGGGTTTTGTCGGCAAAGCGCACCACTTTATCTTCAATGCTGGGGCAGTAGCGGGGGCCGCGGCTTTGTATTTGCCCGCTGTACATGGGCGCTCGGTGCAGGTTAGCTCTTATAAGCGCGTGAACCTTCTCGTTGGTATAAGTAATGTAGCATGGCACCTGTGGCAGCACCGGAAAGCCTAGAGCCAGCGGCGAGTGCGGCGTGGCGGTAAGATCGCTGAACGGCTGGGGATGATCGTCGCCGGGCTGCGTTTCGAGTGAGGAAAAATCTATTGAGGCCCGTGCAATGCGAGGTGGCGTGCCCGTTTTGAGTCGGCCGAGTTCAAAACCGAGGCTTTTGAGCGAAGCACTAAGCCCGACGGCGCTTTGCTCGCCCACGCGACCGCCGGGAGTTTTGGCTTCGCCGGTGTGCATGAGCGCTCGCAGAAAAGTGCCGGTTGTTACCACCACCGCCCGGCCCGAAAGGCGCTGGCCAGATTCGAGGACTACGCCGGTCATGCGCTGTTGAGCGAGGTGGTCGGGCTGGTTGCATGGCTCCGTCACGAGCTTGTCTACAATGCCGACGACAATGAACAGATTAGGACAGCGGTCACGCAAAAGTTTGCCAACTGCAGCGGCATAACGATACTTGTCGGCCTGGGCTCGCGGCGATTGCACGGCTGGGCCTTTGGATTTGTTGAGCATGCGAAACTGAATGCCGGTGGCATCTATGGCGTGAGCCATGAGGCCGCCAAGGGCGTCAATTTCGCGCACCATCTGACCTTTGGCAAGTCCGCCAATGGCGGGGTTACAACTCATACGGCCGATCGCTGCGGCATCCATGGTGACCAGTGCCACGCGGCCGCGAACGCCTAAGATATGCGATGCCGCCCACGCGGCTTCAGCGCCGGCATGGCCACCGCCAATTACAATAACGTCAAAGTTGGTATCGAACATAGGGTCCGTCGCGTAAGCATTTTCGCCGGTGCCTGAGCCTCGGGCCAGCGATTCAATAGTCGCAGTATTGTACCAATAGAAGTACCATTTGTTGCAATTTGTGCCGAGAGAAATCGTTGAGAGGTGGCGGGAAGGTGCGCGATGCCGACGCGCAACCTGCCGTTTGGTGTGACACAGCGGTCCGCGTGCGGTTTTCAGTTGCTGCCGTGACCGCTACAATACGGGGCTTGACGCCAAACCGTGCGTCATGGGCCTACGTATGGACGTTGCATGCACGATAATGAAACTCACCACGAAAACCCGCAGTACCGTGATCGGCTCGCAAGGCTGGAGAAATGGCGGCAGGCCGGGGTCGATCCTTATGGGCGACGGCTGGATGGACTGATGTCGGCGGCGGCTGCACGGAACTTGCATACCGCCGAGACGCCGCATGATGGCAGCCCGCAGGCCCGCGTGGCTGGGCGCATTTTGCTGCTGCGCGATATAGGCAAACTGATCTTTATTAGTATTGGCGACTGGACAGGCAAGATACAAATTGGCTTGGCTAAGCAGCACATAGCGGCGGGATGGGAGCAGGCAAAGCTTTTGGAACTCGGCGATATTGCATGGTTTTCCGGTAAAGTGGGGCATACCAAAACCGGGGAAGTGACCATCTGGGCTGATGCATTTGGACTTGCCGCCAAGGCTCTGCTGCCGCCGCCGGAGAAATTTCATGGCCTGGCCGATACGGAGCTTCGTTATCGGCAGCGTTACCTGGATTTGTTCGCCAACCCCGACTCCATGGAAGTATTTTTGGTTCGCTCGCACATTGTGCAGCATATTCGCACATTTTTGCATGAGCGGCAATTTATTGAAGTTGAAACTCCGATGATGCAGGCCGTGGCCGGTGGGGCGGCAGCGAGGCCCTTTGTTACACATCACAATGCGCTGGACCTGAACCTGTTTATGCGCATAAGCCCGGAGTTGTATCTGAAGCGGCTTTTGGTTGGCGGCATGGAACGTGTGTTTGAAATCAACCGCAACTTCCGCAACGAAGGCATAGATACCCGGCACAATCCGGAGTTTACGATGATGGAGCTGTATCAGGCATACAGCGACTTGGCCGGCATGATGGAACTTACCGAGTCTCTGGTGGCAGAGCTGGCGGACAAGCGCATGGTCCAAAGCGGAAAACCGGCCGGCGGAGAGGCTGCCCTTCCCTATGGCGACCGCATGATTAACTATGCCCGTCCATTTGAACGTGTAGAGTATCGCGAGTTATTTGCACGGCATGTGGGTACCGACATGGGCGACCGGGCCGCAGTCTTGGCCCGCGCCACCGCGCAGGGGATTGAAAACGCTGCATCCATGGATCACGACGTGCTGGTGGGGCTGTTGTTTGAGCAGCATGCCGAGCCGGCGCTGGCCACGTATGACCGCCCGGTATTTGTTTACGATTACCCGGCCGGCCTGTGCCCGTTGACGCGGCGTAAGGCTGGCAATCCGGCCATTGCCGAACGCTTTGAGCTGTATGTGGCCGGCATGGAACTGGCGAATGCGTATACGGAACTAAATGACCCTGCGGTACAGGAGGCGACGTTTTCAGCGCAGTTGGCCGGGCAGAAAGCCGAAGATTCAATGGCCAAAATGGATCATGACTTTATTACCGCTCTGCAGGCGGGCATGCCACCGGCTGGCGGACTGGGTGTTGGCATAGATCGGCTGGTGATGCTTCTGGTGAACCGCACCAGCATTCGCGATGTGATATTGTTTCCGTTGATGCGGCCGCATGGAGGTCGCGCTATAGCAACTGAGCAGGAGGATACGCCCACCAGCATGGCATAATGCAACGACGCGACCGCCTTGGTTGGTGGTTGCGGCGGTTGATGTGCACCGGGGTTGGGCCAAACGTCCTCATGTACAAGCTGTTTTTATGTATTCGGTATTTAACGCGCAAGGGAATTGTGATATTTCCGGTGCTGGCCGTATGGCTGTGCGTGATGATGCTCATTATCGTCAACAGCATCATGACTGGGTTTGTAAATCGTGTGCGCAGCGCGGGCCATGGGCTTGTGGGCGATGTGGTGGTGAGCAGCATAAGTCCGGCGGGTTTTCCCGATTATCAACAGTTGCGGAAGCGCATAGACGCATTGCCTCAGGTGCGTGCAAGTTCACCCGTTATTGTGGCGCTGGGGCTGTTGAATCTTCCCAACTACGAATACACAAAACTGGTGGTGGTGCTGGGCATAGATCCCGAAAGCCAATCGAAGTTGACTAGCTTTGATCATGGTCTGTATTGGCAATACAAAGCACCGCTGCATGCCGTTGAAGATATTGGCGATCAGGGCTATCCCGTGCGGCAGGGGCAGCTGGTGCAGCGGGCGGTCGCATTCTTAAAGGCCGCTGAAAAAACAGAAAAGCGCCTCCGTGACGGCCTGGCCATGGAGCCGATCCCGTCATCCGCGTGGTTTGCCGCGATCCGGCGGCACTGGCAGGTGGTACGGCGAGAAGATTGGCAATCAGCCTTGCATAAACTCGATCGGGCGCAGCGAGATATGGCATTTATTACGGGATTGCCGAAAAGTGGTTCCTACAAAAGTCGCGCTGCATTGATCAGGGCATTGGTACCTGCCGAGCCAAGTTTTAAGCCTCCGCCGGAAGCCGCGGCTAGTTACGCCTCCGCCGCGGATGAGCCTTCAAACGGTTGCATCGTTGGCGTTGACCTGGGTTTGTATGAGAAGAATCGGTTTGGGCAGTATAACCGTCCGCCGGGCATTCGCTTTACGCCGGCGATACTGACGGTATCGCCCATCACGCTGCGGGCCACCGTAGCGCAGCCGCAGGCCGGGCGATTTCAGATTGTAGACGATTCGCGCACGCGCGTGTTTACGGCTGACTCGCGGCAAATTTATGTACCGTTTAAGGTTCTCCAAAAGCTCACATTCATGCAGCAGCAGGACCTTCTATCGGGTGGGGTGCAGCCGGCACGCTGCAGCGAAATTCAAATACGCGTCAAAAATGACGCCAGTACTGCGGCGGTAAGCCAAGCCCGGGATGCCATTGCGAGCGTGGTAAGCGCCTTTGTACACGAACACCCCGAAGCCCAGATTGCCGGACTGCAAACGCAAACGTGGGTACAGGAACAAGCCCAGTACATCAAGGCCGTGGACAATGAGCGCAACATGATATTGTTCTTGTTGGGCTTAGTGAGCCTTGTGGTGGTGGTGGTGATCTTTCTGATTTTTTACATGCTGGTGCGCGACAAAACACGCGACATCGGCATCATAAAGGCCATTGGGGGGGGCGAGTGGGGCGTGGCGAGCATATTTCTGCTTTATGGGCTGCTTATTTCGGTGGCGGGCGCTGCGCCCGGCGTGCTTTGCGGCGTCCTGTTTGTGGTACATGACAACTGGATCCACGATCACATTTTGTGGCGATGGTTTGGCATATCCATCTGGAACCGCAAGGTGTACATTTTTTCGCATATACCCGATCAGGTAGCCGCCAGCGCGGTAGTGATTATTGTGCTCTCCGCGATGGCCGCGGGGTTATTGGGGGCGCTGTTGCCGGCCATTAAGGCGGCGCGGCAGGATCCGGTGGAGGCGCTGCGTTACGAATAGGCTTGCTTCGTTGCGGGCGACATTGGAAAGCTATGCAAATTTTGCTTGAAATCACAGATGTTCATAAAACCTACCGCATCGGGCCGGCGTTGGTGCCGGTGCTTACCGGCGCGAGTTTATCGGTGGCGGCGGGGGAGTTTGTGGCCGTTACCGGAGCCTCTGGTTCGGGCAAAAGCACGCTGCTGCATATCGCCGGCGCGCTGGATCGGGCCGACAGCGGTACGGTGAGCTTTAAAGGCCAGGCGCTGAACCGCATGTCGAGCGGGCAGCGGCATGTTATGCGTAATCGTTCGTTTGGTTTTGTCTTTCAGTTGTATCATCTGTTGCCGGAGCTTAACGTGCTGGAGAACGTGATGCTGCCGGCGATGGTTGCAGCCCCGACATGGATGGCCTTGGTGCGGGCGCGGCCTCGTAAGCGCCAGGCACTGGCATTGCTGGAGGAGTTTGGCCTCAAGGAGCGATTGCACCACAGGCCGGGGCAGCTTTCGGGCGGCGAGCGGCAGCGCGTGGCGATTGCCCGGGCTCTTATCAACGAGCCGGCGGTTCTTCTGGCGGATGAGCCGACAGGCAATCTGGATCCCAAAACCGGCCAGACGATCCTGGATGTTCTGCTGCGACTGCATAAAGACAAGGGGCAGACGATTGTATTGGTAACGCATGATCCGCAGATTGCGGCGCTCGCGGATAGAACCGTACGCCTACTCGATGGCCGAGTGCAGGTAGCTTAGGGCGGCTGAATGTCGCCCAATAGAGATGGCAATTAAACCACTGGAGTTGAATCATACATGAGTTTCTGGCGGCGAGTATTCAGTGAAAAGCCAAGCGAGACCGATGGCGGCGAAGATATGCCGTTGATGGGCTTCGGCGAGCACCTGGAGGAACTGCGCCGCAGGGTCATATACGCCATTCTCGGCGGCGTCGTTGGCATTGCATTTTGTCTTTATCACGTCAACGATGTGATTGGGATGCTTTATCAGCCGTACTTTTTGGCGCTTCGCAATGCCGGCTATCCCGGAAACCTGATTTACCAGAATCCTCTGGGATCGTTTATATCGGCCATGGTGCTGGGTATGCAGGCCGGGCTGGTGCTGGCGAGTCCCTGGATTATTTATCAAGCCTGGAGATTTGTAGCGGTTGGCTTGTACCCGCGTGAGCGCAAGCTCGTCTACAAATACATGGGGCCGAGCATGTTTTTGTTTGCCGTTGGGGTTGCATTTTTCTTTTTTCTGGTATTGCCGGTGCTGCTGAAGTTCACCATGCAGTTT
>JABEVB010000112.1 GCA_013044165.1 Phycisphaerales bacterium | reverse complement strand
ACCACCACGGCCAGAATCATTCCGAGCGTGTCGACGACGATATGCCGCTTGCGTCCGTTGATCTTCTTGCCCGCGTCGTACCCGCAGCAGACCCCCTTTTTTCCGTCGTCTTGACCGACTGGCTGGCGACCACGGCGGCGGAAGGAGTCGGCTCTTTACCGGCGGCTACGCGAACCTGTTCCCGGAGCGTGTCATGAATCGCCTGCCACGTGCCGTCATTGCGGAAGCGGTAGAAGTAATAGGCCACGGTGCCCCAGGGCGGAAAGTCCTTGGGCAAGGCCCGCCATTGGCAACCGGTGCGGCTCTGGTACAACAGCCCGTTGCTCACCTGCCGCATGTCCACCCTTCGGTGACGCCCGCCGTGTTTCTCTGGCGGAATGTGCGGCTCAATCAACCTCCATTGCTCATCCGTGAGGTCACTGGGGTACGAATTCCTTTTCATCCCCTACTTATCGGCGTTTTACGAACTTCTCAAAAAGGCACTTAGGGTGAATTACACGCAATGCCGCATACACAAAATACTTTGTCAATGGGCGGGGCAAAACTTCACGCGAGATGCTGCGTTTACACCGAGCCGAAGATACCCTCTTATCGGCAGGCTTAAATGACTCATGAACTATGGAGCACGCCAAACTCTATGCGGAGACCACCGCTTTGATTAAGAGTTTCATTTCGACTCCGATGCAGCGCTTCGGCACATTTTCTCGGCCCACCTCGGAGCCGGCGCCACGATCCTTCCCGGCCTCTGGTTTAAGCCGTTCATATCCAGCAACTACTTGCGACGCCAATGATTACAAACGTCACCTGAGCCTTCAGCGCTCTGGTCGGTTGACTTGCTAACTGCCAAATAATTCCTATAATTAATATTATCAGCGCCTTATCGTGGGAAGTTCCCTTGGCAGGTGCCGTCTCATTTGGATATGCGCCATGCGAATGACAGCCACCCAACGACAAATGCTCGAAACGCTCTGGTATGATGGCCCTCTTAGCCGCTCGGAGTTATGCGAGCGGATGGGCGTAACCGCCAATGCGACTGGTGAAATTGCCCTGCGATTGCAGCAGTTGGGCTTTGTGGAGGAACTGCCGGCGGAAATTATTCCTCGCGGGCGGCCAAAAACACCACTTCAGATTGATGCACGGCGACAAAAAATCATTGGACTTTCGGTATCCCCGCATCAAGTTGAGGCATGCCGCATCGGCTTTGGTGGAGATTTGCTCGATGAGCCGCTGGTCAAAAAGCTGGCCGACGGGCAATCACCTTTGTCGGTTGCCGCCAAACTGCTGCCAAAAGTTCTCCACCCGCGAACCATTCTCATAGCCATGAGCGTACCGGGCCTAATTGACCAGGTCACTGGCCAGATCGTGTTAAGTTCCGCGTTTTCACAAACCCGAACACTTTCGCTTAAGCCAATCTTTGACGCGGCCGCCGGCATACCTCTGGTGGTCGGCAACGATCTGCATGCCGCCGCCGCGCACTGGGCCTTGTCGCATCGGGGCCTGGCAAGCGAGGATGTGCTGCTCGTCAACTTGGCTGATGGGCAAATAGGTGCGGCGATGCTTATTAACGGAAGGCCCAACCGTGGTTGCATCTTGGGCGCCAACGAACTGGGTCATACCAAGTTGCCGATCAACGCGCCGCCATGCTACTGCGGTGGCCATGGCTGCCTTGAGCGGATCTTCAGTTCGCAGTTTCTCCAGTCACATACGCATCAAGAGTCGTCTGGCCTGCTGGCCAAGCGGCTGACCGCCTACGCCCAAGACGATGCAACACTGCAGACGGCGGTTCAGGCGCTGGCGCTGGCGCTGTCTAATGCCGTCAACTTTGTGAGGCCTTCGCGCCTGGTAATCGCAACCAGCTTTGCCGCTTGCGAAACCTTTATGCAGGACCTGCGGCATCAAATCCAAACCAACCTTCTGGCTCAAATCGCGTCACGCGTTGATATTCAAACGTGGGATCAGCGCATCACTGGCTCGGCTCATCTGGCAGCGTGGCTGGGTATTGCCGGTATCATTCTTCCTGGCTGGAGCGACTATGAAGCCGAACCACTTCAGGCCAGTGCTACCAGGGAATAGTTACATACTGCTATTTTAGATTCAGGCGACGACACCACTTTGCACCCGAATTGCCATGATTCCGCTATGCGCAGCGGACGCACGATGCTAGCTCAGCAGCGACTGCCCGGTCATTTCCCTGGGCTGCTCCAGACCCATCATCGCCAGCGCCGTCGGGGCGATATCTGCGAGGCAGCCACCGGTGCGAAGCGCACGGCCCTTAAAGCGTTCATCCGCCACGATCAGCCGCACGTCATATGTGGTGTGGCTGGTGTGCGGGCAGTTGTTGGTAAAGTCCCACATCTGCTCGCAGTTGCCATGGTCTGCGGTAATGATCGCGCAGCCGCCGAGTGATTTTACCTTTTCGACAATGCGGCCCACGCACGCATCCACGGTTTCAACAGCTTTAATGGCCGCATCGAGTTTACCGGTATGCCCTACCATATCGCCATTGGCAAAGTTAACAACAATCAGATGATACTTGCGACTCTCAAGCGCGGTGAGCACGATTCGCATGACTTCCGCAGCGCTCATGTCGGGCTTCTGATCATAGGTGGATACTTTGGGGCTTGCCGCCATATCGCGATCTTCGCCGGTAAACGGCAACTCGCGGTAATCATTGAAGAAAAAAGTAACGTGCGGAAACTTTTCGGTCTCGGCCGAGCGAAACTGCGTCATGCCGCGGTCCGCAAGGTACATGCCCAAAATATCCTTCATTTTTTCGGGCTTTTGAAACACGACTTGCACCGGCAGCCCCTGCTCGTAGCCGGTCATGGTGGCAAAGAAAATATTGTGCGGACGAACCTGCCGCACAAAGCCGCCATTCGGCTCAATGCTGAACTTTGCATCATCAAACACAAAGGCCTTGGTTATTTCCCTTGGGCGGTCGCCACGGTAATTAAAAAAGATTACAGCATCGTTATCGCGGATAACCTCCGCTGGGCCAATAACACAGGGCGTTACGAATTCATCGCCACTGCGTGAAGGCTCGGTTGGGCTGGCATAATATGAGTCGAGGGCCTCCTGAGCGGTGGCAAATGCCTTACCGATACCCTGCGTCAGCAATTCGTAGGCCTGCTTAACGCGGTCCCAGCGGTTGTCGCGGTCCATGGCGTAGTACCGCCCCACCACCGAGGCGATTCGCCCAATGCCCACCGCACGGGTTTTGGCCTCTAACTCGGCAAGATAGCGTTTGCCGCTCTGCGGCGGCGTATCGCGGCCGTCGGTTATGGCATGTATAAACACCCGCTGCCCCGGAAAGTTCTGCTGGCGGGCTAATTCCAAAATGGCGTAGGCGTGTTCCAAGTCGCTATGCACACGGCCATCAGAACACAATCCCAATAGATGAACCCGGCCGTTATGCCGAACCGCGTGCTCAAACGCTCCAACTAACGCCGGATTCTCAAAGAAACTGCCGTCGCGAATTCGCCGCGTTATGCGCATGGTCTCCTGATCTACAATGCGTCCGGCGCCGATGTTTTGGTGCCCGACTTCGCTGTTGCCCATGACGCCGGCCGGCAAACCAACCCATTCGCCGCAGGTATGCACCAATACATTTGGATATTGTCCCATAAGCGCATCGTCTATCGGATGACGTGCGAGTTTAACAGCATTGCACTTATCCATTTCGGGATGCGGGTTTTCGCCCCAGCCGTCACGAATAATAAGAACCATAGGGCTTTTCGTTTCAGCGGTTTTGGCGGCGGTCATTGTGGTCGTTCCTTAAAGCGGCATTACATAACATCCGGCAAGCAGGGGCATTGACCTGCAAGCTGCCGGATGGGTCAACTCCAAAACGTCAATTTTACTCGATGAAACGGCTTAGCCCAAGCATGGGCAAACCGCTGAAATAAACAGTCGCAATTGCGCAAGCCGGACCCGACTTTGGCAAATTGTTCGCCGTGGCGCGACGTGGTATAGTTGCGGCGGTGAATGTCGGTATCAGCCGGGAAGTTTATTCAATAGACCCTCGAGGAAATAATTCAGCCATGAAGAACCGTAGCTTGATGAATAAGGAATCAATGAGTAGACGCTGGCCGCTGCGGACGGCGGCAGTTTGCATGGTTATCTTACTCGCCATGGTCGCATCGCGCCATGCGGTTGCGGCCCCCGCTGTTTCGAGCCAAAATGTTATTGCCGCCATTAAGCGCGGGGTTCACTTTCTTGTGACTCAACAGCACACGGACGGCTCCTGGGAGCATGGGGAATTTAATTGGATGCAGGCGGCTGTTGGCACGAACCAAATGGGTGGAGAGTCCGCGCTGGTCACTGAAGCGCTGATTGACGTCTCGCAAAGCCTGCACGATCCGGAAATCAGCATGTTCGCGCCAACGATGCAGAAGGCGCTAAAATATGTTGCTGCCTTGCGGACGCCATCCACCTATGTGGCGTCGTTTCAGGCCAACGCACTGGCCCTGCTGCCCAACAATTCAAAGAGGGTATATCGCGACGCGCTTAATTGGGATGCCCGCTACCTCCGTCACTCGATGCATCACGATGGCGCCTACACTTACTCATGGAACATTCAACAGGGAACCCATCCCCGTCAACCAGGCCATTGGGATAACTCCAATACGCAATACGGCGTGCTGGGTCTTTGGGCCTGCGCCCACGCCGGTCTGGAGGTGCCCCTCATCGCTTGGGAACGCGCATCCGAACATTGGAGGCGCTCACAATACATGGACGGCACGTGGGGCTACGGTGGTTTTGCGGACAGACCGATAAAGCCTACCGCAGCGCGGGCGTGGTTTTTTACGCCCGCAGGCCTGGCCAGCCTCTTTATCACCGATGAGTTCCTGCGCTTTAAGGCCGTTATGCACCCGCTGCCCGATGAAAATGTGGTTCGGGGAATGCGGGCGATGGCAACACGTTTTAACCCTCTGGAACCGGACCTCTATATTATGTATGGTCAAACCCGCACGGGACTGGCCACCGGGCTGCAGTATCTCGCGGGCCATAATTGGTACCAATGGTTTGCCTCCGATCTGGTAAAGCGCCAGAACACCGACGGCTCATGGAATGCAAACTTCAGTTCGCTGGGCTGGCAAGACCCGAAAGTCCCGGGCTGGCCGCACGCGATCATCGGCACCGCCTATGCCCTGCTTGTGCTGGATCGTGGGCTTAACCCCGTGTTCATTAACAAGTTGCAGTATTCCAAGCATTATTTTGGCCGATGGAACGTGCGCCCGCGCGACATCGCCAACCTTACCTCATGGATGGTGAAAACCTTCGAGCAGCCTCTGAATTGGCAGGTGGTGGACATCAACTCACCCGTAAGCGATTGGCTGGATTCGCCGATCCTTTATATTTCGGGCAGTCATGATCCGAATTTCTCTGCGGAACAGGTGGCTAAACTGAAGGCATACGTCAATGCCGGCGGCTTGATTTTGGCAAATTGCAACGGCCGCTCGGAATTCTTTAAAAATGCCATGATCAAATACGCCCAGGAAACTGTTAACAACCGTTATGAAGTCCATAAGCTCAGCAAAGCAAGCACACTCTTTCACATTCAACCGTGGTATCACGCGGCTTCCACCTATGGCTTGCTCGGGCTTTCCAATGGAGTACGGTATCTTTGGATTATTGCCCCCAATGACTTTGGGCGATCCTGGCAAAACCGCACCTATGCCTTTCGGGATAATTGGGAATTGCCCGCTAATTTGTACATATACGCCACTGGAAAAGTGTCACTGGCTACCAAGTTGGATACGCTTGTTGTCAGCGGCGGCGGAACCCCTGCGCGGTCGCTGACAATCGCACAGGTCCAGTACCATGGCAACTGGAATCCTGAACCCGGCGCATGGCCGCGCATGGCGCAGATTGCCAGTTCCGCGTTTGCTACGAGATTGGTCAATCAAAATGTAGCGGTGGACAAGCTCAACGCAGCCGCCACACCACTGGCTCACATAACCGGTACCGAAAAGTTCACATTCAGCGGCGAGCAAGTTGCCGCCTTGCGGCATTACCTTAACAGCGGCGGGATGCTGTTGGGAGATGCCGCCGGTGGCAGCATTAATTTCACAAACTCCTTCAGCCATCTTGTAAGCATGCTTTATCCCGGCAAACAGTTGGATAATCTGCCCGCCCACTGCACCATCTACACAGGCAAGATGGCAGGAGGCATGCCTGCAACACATGTAACGTATCGCAAGTTCTATATTGAGCGTGAGGGAATTCACACGACACCTGAAATGCTGGGCCTCAAAATTAAGGGCCGTTGGGTTGTCTTATTCTCCCAAGATGACATTACCAGCGGCCTGCTGGGCACCAACACCTGGGGCATATCAGGCTATGCGCCTGCTTCGGCCCAGGCGCTGGCTCGCAATATCATTTGCTACGCCATTGCGCATAAGTAGCAGCCATATGCCGACGCGCATTGATGCCGCACATTGACCCGGCTTTCCGTGCCTCAATCGGTTGCCTGCAGCTTCGCCGGGTTGGGCAGGCCCGTGGTTCAATTTTGCACCAGCATGGATTATGATACCTCCATGGTACTTCGTACGGAACAAAATGCTCCCCGTAAACAGGTTCTGCTCGTAGCCGTGATGGTGCTAATTCTGGCGGCCTCGCTCTCGGCAGCGTATGCCATTACCCAGTGGCGCAAGCCTTCGGCCACACTTGAGGCCATCTTGCAAAACCCTCGCCAACTTTCGGCGATATATCTGCTGCAAAAGCTGGGCTTAACCGCAGTTTCAACCGTGGACATTCATATTATCCCGCAAGCACCAGTGCTGGCGATGGCTCGCAAGAGCGGTACGGCACCAAGACTTTTCTGTGTGTTTGAGATGGCACCCTCCAACACCAAAACCAACAGCTCCGTTGACCAGAGAGTACAGGCGTTTGAACAGCAAATATTAAAGAGCAATCCTGGCCTGAGCCTCGTGCATGAAGAAGATGCCATGCCGCTGCAAACAAATACGATCTACACGTTTGAAAACCTGAACGCCAGAGCGGCAACCTTTTTATATGTTGCGGCAACGGAAAGAAACGGCAAATTGTGGGCCATCACCTATTCGGGCGCCTCGCACTGGACCCTGCCGGATTCGATTGTTTTTTTAAGCGCCCGGTCGGCGTTCTTAGAAGTGGGACCGAACAACACACCAACAACCAAGCCCACATTTGAACTGCCAACAGGCATCAATACCTGACACATCCATGCGGAAAATCCAAATGACTGCTGACAAATTATATTTTGGTGTAGCGATTCTGGTGTTTGGTATTGTAACATCGCTCGCTGGCCCGCTGCCCCATGCTCGTGCATTGGTGGTAGATCATCACACACCAGGCCTAAAGAGACGCGTGGAACTTGGCCCCATCTGGCGCGATGACGCGAATGGTTTTGAGATCAGGCCACCGCTACGCGCCAAAGGCTTTGGCCGCGCAGGGCTTGACTTGGCGACTTTTGAAGTTGGCATCAAACATTGGGGCATCACCGTACACCTGAGCTACCTGAAAAAACCAACCCAGGTGGCCGAATTACTCGATGCCACCTTGGCTCAAACCCGTCACGACTTTACCCATGTGATGGAGCTACAAAACAAAACCTTCAGTTCCAACGGTCACCCCGCGGGCGAACTTATCGTGAAGTTCACAGCCATTTCAAACAAACAGCCGATTTCACTGCTGCGACAGCAGTTCATGGTACAAAAAACACCCAGTGAATATTATGTGGTTACCTTCTTCAGTCCGACCGATCACGCACCCAGGGTGATTGCGACGTTTGACGCGATCATTAAGACATTCAAGCTGCTTAATCGAAGACAGATCGCCATTGAACGACTGGCCGCCGTTGCTGCCGGGAAGAAATGGTTGCATCAGCAGACAGCTGAAAAATTACTGCCGCTAATGGCACACCACCCGAGACTTTTTCGCGTGCAGCTTCATCACATGGATATCGGGTATGTTCGGCTCGATGAATACAAAGGTAAACAGGATGGCTTTTCCGGGCTGTTTGTCAGCACAAACAGCCGGTCATTTTTACCCAAGGGCGTCATCCTGCTGGGCAAAGCGATACAATTTTGGGCGTTAAGCAAACAACCCGATCTCAAGGGACCGCCGGTAAACTTCGCCGAATGGCTGGAAGAATCGGAATCGCTGTTCCCCATTAAAGATAAATCATTGGCACTGGCGCAGCAGGTTCGACTCGTGATAGATCCTAAAACGCATACCGCTCACTATGTTCGCATACCCAGTCCTTACCCCAACGATGAAGTCCATTGGGAAACCGAACTGGGAACGCAGCAAACCGGTTTTTATCCGGTTTTTAACAAGCTGGGGCAGGCCGGCGACCGGCTCATATACCGCTGCGACATCACCGTTGCTCGAGACAGCGATCATTTCATCCCCGGCCAACCCAACAAGCCGCTTCACTACGCCATCGGGCCTGGAATGCCCGCCACCCTGCCCCCGGCTCTTACCTACCTGTGGCCCAGACTGGTAGACCTGCAGAGCAGGACCCGCATGGCTTTTTTGGTTTTTAACTCCAGACTTTCGCGCATGGGGCTTGAGATTCTTAAAACCCATGGGCCGCAGACCATACGCATCAACGACCACAAGAAATTAGCCTATCGCGTAACCGAACAGCTCGATCCCGGAATTACCACCATGTGGGTGGACTCGCACGGCAGAATTTTAAAGCTCGCTTCAGCGGATGGTTCAGTCTGGCTGCCTACCACCGACACTGAAATGAAGCAGATGTGGGCACGCCAACTCGCAACCATGCACTGATTCCGCAACCGGAGACAATGTGAAAAGCCTTCGCCGACTGCTGGCCCTGGTCCTCACGGTGGCACTGATTGTGTCGGCAATCAATCTGTCGCTCTATTTCTGGCAGCGCAATTCAGAATTGGCTAAACTGCGACGCGAGCGCAGCGAGTTGCAAGCAATTATCGCACGACTCACGGGACATACCCGCCGTGCCGAACTGGTTGTGTCGCATCAGGATCACAACGCCAGCGGAGCCGTCACCGATACCACCATGCTATGGCAGGAGTTTACCATTGGATCGGACGGAAAACGCAAGCCATTGCCAATGGTAAGCATCAACATTCCGGGCAATATTGCCCATGTTGATGCATTGGTGGTCAAGTTTGACGATCGCTATGTGGAACAGGGCGATATATTGCGCGGCAAATCACTGATATTTTTTCGGCGCATTTATGGCGATACTCAGGCCCCCAGTGAAGGCATTTCGCTGCTGAGCCGCCAGGGCATGCCGCGATTCTTGCGGGCCAATCCGGACCGCGTTAATCGCTTTGAGCGAGAGATGTGGCGGCAATTATGGCATTTGATGATACATCCACGCCAGGCCCGAAAGCTTGGCATCGCGGTGGTTCAGGGTGAGGATGCGTATCGTATAGTTCAGCCCGGCAAACTGTACGTGATTGATGCGCGCAACGACGGCGGCATTGAATTTCGGCCGAAATCCGGCGAGTCGGCGCTTGTTGAGCAAATGCTGCAACGCGCCGCGGCAGGCTATGCTTCAACCCACACACCCTGATGGCTTACGGGCACGATCATTGACAACGCCACCTCATCCAAATTCCATCGGCGCTCAACCATCAATGCCATGATCTGCAAGCCATTGCTGCACAATTGGGTTGATCTTTTCAAAAAGCGAACGGTTGGCATAACCGCACCAATGCATGTCGGCATGAACGTCAAAGGGAGCATCGAGCGGCCGTCCAAAGCCATCGGTGACAATCACACCCGCCGCGGCCGCCACCGGAAAGCCCGACAAGTCGTATGGATGACAGGCATGCACGGCGTAGGGCCGCCCAGCCTGCTGCGCCGCAATACGGGCCAGCAGCGGTCGAATATCAAGGCACATGCGGTCGTGCCCAATCATCAACTCAACCATCTGGCCGCCGGTGCTGATGTACTGGTCATCAAAAATGCGGCAGCGGCGCGAACCATCGGAGGCATTAAAGGAGCCCAGCCGATCGGCAATTGTTTCCATCAAATCTGCGGCAAGCGGTTTGATACCTGGGAAATAATTGGTCACATGTGCAAACCCATCTACTAAATTATCGGCGGAGCTGGGCGATGGCGTCAGCAGGATGTGATCATTTGATCCCTCAAGCCGCGTGCGATTCGCGGCAAGCACTGGCCTGCCATCTGACCCACGGCGCATGATAAAACTGTCGACAAAGCCCGCTTTACTCACAGGCAACTCGACCATAACAGCCGCCACAGCATCGCGCAGGGTGGTTGCGGCTCCATCCGCCCTCTGAGCTGGTGCCAAGGCTGCCAAAAACCAGCCTGATCGCTTGTCAAACATAATGTTTCGTGTGCCATCTATTGGATCAATCATGAGCCGATGCTTGAGCGGCTCGCCTGGCGGGCCGATCCGCAGACAACCACTTTGCCCCAACCCCTCCATGACCAATTCCAATGGCAACAGGCAATCGGGCCAAGCCGCAACCTCATCCGGAATAGCCTCGTCAACTTTTCGGTCAATCCAGAAGATGGTGTCGCCGCCCTCGTGGGCAACAGCCTCTTGAAAGCGGTGCATGTCGCCGACGAGTTGGCTCGAACGAAGCCGATGCCGGACTGCCAATCCTAATAATACCAGTTGTGTCGCAATTGACTGAGTCATCTGATGAACTTTCAAAATACGCGCCGTCGCTTGACCATTTGGCGATGCCGCCGACAATATCACACGCATCAGCTCGCCGCCACCGAAAAGTGCCGACGTCGCAGCATGGCGCAGCGGCGAGGAATATTAACATGTTTAACCCGATGGAGCCTTCTCAATGATTTACACTAAAACTTCTCGCATGTTTAAACAATTTGCATATGACGTCCGCCAGTGCACGGTTGCCACGCGGGTTGATGGCAAGGCAGATGCTCTGGCGGTGTTTGTCAGCCCAGGCGACAAGTGGCAGATAGGTACTCAGTTGCCGACTGTGTTGATATCTCGCGTGCAGGAGCTCGCGGCACTCGGCGACTTTAAAGCCAAGGCCGGCACGGTCGTGACCTGTGCGTCTGGTTCGCAGCCAGGCCGCATTATTGTTGCCGGCTTGGGCAAGGCTGATGGGGTGGATGCCGATACCATCCGTTGGGCGGCTGCGGCGGTGGCCCGCAGCGCCCGCGAGCTTAAGCTAAGAAAGGTAACCTTGTTGCCGCCACTCGCCTTAACAGCGCGAATTGGGTCGCTGGAAGTAGCCTCGCTGCTGGCGGAGGGCTTTATGCTGGGCAGCTTTGCCTTTTCAGAGTTCAAAAATACCGGCGAGGGCGATGAGACGCAGCCCGCCACAGCATTTGCAGCACCGCAATTAGAGTTGCTCTGGCCAACTGCAGACAACCTGGCGCAAGTCAAGCAAACCGTCAAAGCCGCCACCATCATTGCAAATTCCGCAAACTACGCCCGCTATCTTGCCTGCTTGCCCGGCAATGTCGCCGGCCCCAACCGGCTCGTCCAAGAAGCCCATTCACTTGCCCGAAGCGTTGGCCTCGCCTGCCATATTATCTCTGCGACCGAGGCACGGCGCCTTGGCATGGGCGGACTGCTTGCGGTGGGGAGCGGCAGTGCACAGCCACCGGCCCTCATCGTGCTACGCCATAAAGGCCGGGGCAAGATGATCGGACGCAAACCGGTTGCTGTGGTTGGGAAAGCAGTTACATTTGATACTGGCGGGATATCCATCAAACCTGCTGCCGACATGCACGCCATGAAGTACGACAAGTGCGGCGGCATGGCGGTCTTTGGCATTATGCGGGCCGTTGCCGCACTTGAGCTGGCTCAACCCGTGGTGGGCCTGATACCCGTAGCGGAAAACAGCGTGGATGCGCTGTCTTACCGCCCTGGGGACATTGTTCGTATGTACAACAAAAAAACTGTCGAAATTACCAACACCGATGCCGAGGGCCGCATGATACTTGCCGATGCCTTGGCATACGCTGGCAAGACACTTAAGCCTGCGGCCATTGTTGACATGGCCACCCTTACCGGCGGCGTCGTGGTGGCGCTAGGGAGCGTCTATGGCGGCATGATGTGCAACAATGACGCGCTGGGCCACGCCCTGATTGCTGCAGGTAAGCGTACCGGCGAATGGCTATGGCAGTTGCCGCTGCACGATCGTTATCAACCGCTCATGAAAAGCCCGCATGCGGATATTCAAAACAGCGGCGGTCGCGAGGCGCACCCTATTCAGGGTGGCATTTTCCTGCAGCATTTTGTGGATGCAGCCGTACCGTGGGCCCACCTCGATATTGCGGGCGTAGCGCATCCCCGCAAGGATGATCGTTGGTGGGCGGGAGATCAGGCCTCCGGGTTCGGCGTAAGACTAATACTCGACTACCTGAGGCAATCGGCCAACTGATAAAATTTGCTGCGCAACTCGATGCAATGAATGTGGCGGATTTACGTTTGTATGAGTAATATCGCCGGAACAGGCGAACCATCGCTTTGGATAAGCTTGGCTTTTTTTCGATAACCGATTTTTCGGAGGTTTTTTCATGCGGAGAATAATCGCTCTCGTGGTATTGGCTATAGCAAGCCTCCTGCAGATCAACAGCACCCGTGCTGCGGGCAGCTTTTTTTTGCACGACGGCGACCGCGTCTGCTTTTATGGCGACAGCATCACCGAACAAAGGTTCTACCCTGTGGCGGTTGAAACGTATGTGCTCACGCGTTTTCCGAAGCTGAAGGTTGATTTCGTTGATTCGGGCGTAGGCGGAGATCGCGTCACCGGTGGCTGGGCCGGCAATATCAATGAGCGGCTCAAGCGTGATGTGTATCCATTTAAACCGACAGTTGTCACGATAATGCTGGGCATGAACGATGCATCATACAGGCCCTTCGATCAAAAGATTTTTGATACCTACAAAAAAGGCTACCTGCATATTGTTGATGCCTTACAGAAACATTTACCCGGCGTGCGCATCGTTATTCTTGGCCCGTCGCCTTTTGACGACATCACCCAGAAACCTCGCTTCTCCGGTGGCTATAATGCCGTGCTGCAACGCTATGATCAATTTGATAAAAAACTCGCCGCCGAGCACCATCTGTACTATGTTGATTTTAATGCACCGATGGTGGACGTGATCAAAAAGCTCCAAGCTGCGCAGCCGCAGTTTGCGGGACAGGTTGTTCCAGGACGGGTGCATCCGAGTCCCGCAGGCGAACTGCTTATGGCCGCAGCACTGCTGAAACTCTGGCAGGCCCCGGCAACGGTGAGCCGCGTTTCCATCTCGGGCGACACAGTCAATCAAGCCGTCAATACGCATATATCAAACCTGCGAGCCGCCCACGGACTAATCAGTTGGACGCAGTTGGACCAATCGCTGCCGTTTCCGATGCTGTCGCTGCACGCTGTTTGGCCGCAATTCTTTGGCGAAAATCGCGAGCGCGGGCCACAACCAAATTTCAAGTTTATCAACGAGCCGGCGGCCGCAATTATTCATGCCGGTCATTTGTATCGCAAGCTTGACCATGAAATTCTTCAAGTAAAAGGTCTCGCCGCAGAGCATTACAAACTCACGATCAACGACCAACCTGTGGGAATATTCAGTGCAACGGATTTGGCTACGGGCATCAACCTAGCCAAATACCGCACCCCGATGCTCGTACAGGCCTATCACATTTTGGCCATGGCGTGGGATCGCACACAAATGCGCTTTTATGCATGGCGCCAGATTCAACTGCCAGCAGAGGGTTATGACACCTGGTGGGGCGGGCCGCGCGTCGAAGTAACCGGCTTCAGTCAGGCGGTGCGTCACAGAATCATGTCCAATGCCGAGCGACTGGCTCACAGCATCTACTCATCTCTGACTCTAATGCTTAACGACGAACGGGCGGCCGCCGTGCCCGCCACCGATCACTATGAGCTAACGCCGGTAAAATAACCTCGCAAGCCCACATGCACTTTGATGGAGCGACGTATATGAATCAAATGCGCACCTTTATTGTCTTGGCACTGGCCGCCCTGCTGTTTAACCATGCAGCCCATGCGGCCGACAAGTTCTTCCTGCACAACGGCGACCGCGTCTGCTTTTATGGCGACAGCATCACCGAGCAGCGGTTCTACCCTGTGGCCGTTGAAACGTATGTGCTCACGCGTTTTCCGAAGCTGAAGGTTGATTTCGTTGATTCGGGCGTAGGCGGAGATCGCGTAGGCGGCGGCTGGTCGGGCAATGCCCGCCTGCGACTCAAGCGCGACGTCTATCCATTTAAACCTAATGTTGTCACCATCATGCTCGCCATGAACGATGCAGGTGGAAAGCCATTTGATCAGCACCTATTCGACGTCTATAAAAGTGGATATGAGCATCTCGTAGCTTCGCTACAAAAGCATCTTCCAGGCGTACGCATTGTGATCATTGGCCCATCGCCGTACGATGATTTTTCGCAAAAGCCGAGGTTCCCCGGTGGTTATAATGGAGTGTTGCAGCGCTACGACCAATTTGATAAACAGTTCGCAGCCGAACATCATTTGGATTATGTTGATTTTAATGCCCCTATGGTGGCCGTCATCAAAAAACTGCAGGCCACGCAGCCTCAATTTGCCAGCCAGGTAATACCCGCACGGGTGCACCCAAGTGCAGCGGGGCAACTTATCATGGCGGCCGCACTGCTAAAATATTGGGGTGGTCCTGCCACCGTGAGTAAGGTTGCTATTACCGGCAGCACGGTCGAACTCGCCGACAACACGCAGATAAGCAGCCTTCGGGCGGCTAAGGGCGGCGTGAGTTGGACGCAGCATGATCATGCACTGCCATTTCCAATGCTGTCTCTGCATGAAGTTTGGCCACAATTTGCACCGGTTAACGGCTGGCAGGCGCCAAAGCCCAACTTCAAATTCACCAATGCTCCGGCAGCAGCCATTATTCACGCCGGCCATTTATATCGCCAGCTTGATCAGGAGATTCTGAAGGTTCAAGGCCTGTCCGCAAAAAGCTACACTCTCAGCATTAACGGCCAAAATATTGGCGTATTCAGCGCTGCTGCGCTGGCGCGCGGCATCAATCTCGCGCGGTATCGCACGCCCATGCTGCTGCAGGCATACCATGTTTTGGCCTTGGCATGGAATCGGACGCAAGCACGCTTTTATGCCTGGCGCGATGTTCAGTTACCCATCGAAGGCTATACCCCTCCATGGACCGGCCCAGATCTGATTTTGACCGGGGCCAGCCCTGACGCCCGCAAGCACATCCGTGCCGATGGCGAGCAGTTAGCCCGTGCAATCTATACCGTGCTTCCCGCCATGCTCCTCCCCGAAAGGAAGGCAGCCAAGCCCCTTGACGATCACTATGAGCTAGCGCCGACAAAATAAAGGGATGTGGTTAGTCACACCGTGCGATGCGGAACGATCTAATGCGCAATGTTGACGCGCTCGGGCTAACCCATATGCCAACCCCCTACTTATGATACTGTTATGGTCGGCGATTGGGCCGAGTTTTTAGGGCGTGTAAAAACCTGCCGGTTGAACGGCATGCCAATATCGTCCATAATATATACATGCAATTGAGCCGATACTGATGATGGCTCTACGGCGGTTGGCAGCGGCCCACACGATGAGGATTTAGTTATTAGACCTTACGAATGCACACATCCTACTGATTCGTTCACGCTGGGGGGCAATACCGCCAAGGCGGTATCGTGCGCATTGGCCGTATTCGCTTTGCTTGCGTCCTGTTGTGCCACAGGCAGCATGGCACGAAGGGGTGGCTGCAATCCAGCCTCAAGCGGCAACGAGCTTTCGTTGGCAACCACGCCAACACACCTTAGTCATGGCATTGCAGCCCCTCGCAACCATCTTTTTATGCCCATGCAACACTTTAAGGGGCTGCTGCGAGCCGCGTCATTGCGGCTCTCCGGCGGCACGGGCCGAAGCCAGCTTTGGCAAATCACCGCGCTTTCACAAACACACAAACAAACACTGATACCTCCGCGGAAGGCACGGCATGATCTGCCCGAAATCGCAGGTGTACAGCCACTGCTACGGCCGATGCGGTTTATACGCCGACAATGCCTTCTTGCCCCGCCTCACAACATGCTTTAACGAACTATCTGCACGGTAGCCAAAAACATGGCGTCGTTACATCGTGCAGCCGCGTTCGCTCGGCTTCGGTGGCATGGTGCCATAATAGGCGCATGCCAATTTGCTCTTTTATTAAAATATTCGACTGATTTGGAAGATTCACTCATGGTACTGCACTACGTTCAGAAGGGTATGACGGCGGTTTTTGGCTCGCGCAACGACCGACTGATCAAGAAATATCGTCAACGCGTGGAACAGATCAACACTTTGGAGCCTGCCACGCGAGCTCTTGCCGACGCACAACTCCGCGCCAAGGCAGACGAGCTGCGCCGGCGTTTGGCCAAAGGTGAAAGCGACGAAGCCGTCCTCCCAGAGGCCTTTGCGCTCATGCGTGAAGCCATGGATCGCAACATCGGCCTGCGATGCGCGCTTAACCCCGCCAACGGATTTGATCCTGCAGGCCTCAGCCCTCGCGGCCAGGACATGTTCAGAGAGGTTAAATCGCGCTTAGCCGGCGAAAACGACTGGCGATTTGTGGAAATTCCAACGGAACTCTACGACGAGCTTCGTAATGCGGTGCCAGATGCCAGGCCCCCATTTCGCGCACGGCCCTTTGACGTACAGCTTATCGGCGGCATGTCGCTTTATGAGGGCAAAATCGCCGAAATGGCCACGGGCGAAGGCAAAACCTTTGTAGCGCCGCTGGCATGCCTTCTGATGGCTCTTACCGGTAAGCACTGCCATGTGGTCACGGTCAACGACTATCTGGTACGTCGCGATGCGGCATGGGTAGCACCCGCCTTTTATGCTTTGGGCTTGTCGGTGGGCTATATCCAGGCCTTTATGGAAAACGACGCCCGGCAGAAGGCCTACGCCTGTAACGTAACTTACGGCACCAACAGCGAGTTCGGCTTCGACTACCTCCGCGACAACATGAAGCAAAGCGTTGACGA
Organism: Phycisphaerales bacterium; assembly: GCA_013044165.1. Classification (GTDB taxonomy): domain Bacteria; phylum Planctomycetota; class Phycisphaerae; order WQYP01; family WQYP01; genus JABEVB01. The sequence goes on along the minus strand of JABEVB010000112.1, from coordinate 391 downwards.
ACAGGTACAAGGCCCCCTGGACTTTGTCATTGTTGACGAAGTAGACAGCATTTTAATTGATGAAGCGCGAACTCCGCTTATTATCAGTGGCCCCGCACATGACGATTCGCCGCGTTACCGCACCGCCGATGAAGTCTCGCGTAAACTTATCGCCGGCCAGCGCCCCTGGCAGGCCGTGGAAGACCGCATCACACAGCTCAAGCGTACAATCAACGGTGCCGAGGGTGAATTGAAGAAATCGCCTCCCGAACCGGAAAAATCGCAGTTGCTCAAACAAATTGAAGAGGCAAACCAACTGCTTGCCGCGGCCGAAAAAGATAAAGCCTCGCAGGTGCAGCTCTACGAAATTGAATTAGACCGCAAAAGCGTACACCTTACACACGAAGGCATT
>JABEVB010000111.1 GCA_013044165.1 Phycisphaerales bacterium | reverse complement strand
GAACCATACCATGCTGCCGAAGCATCCTATATGTCTGGCGATCAACTATTGTTTGAACCAATGGAAGCCGCTGACGGTGTTTACCCAGGACCCGGCGGTGCGGATAGACAACAACCTTGCCGAGCAGGAGATGAAACGCATTGCCATGGGCCGGAAGAACTACCTGTTCGTGGCCAGTGAGCGAGGCGGCCATACGGCGGCTGTTCTCGCGAGCATGACCAGCACCTGTCGGCGCCATGGGATTGATCCACAGATCTATCTGATGCAACTGCTGGCTAATCTGCCCTCCACGCCGATAACGCAGGTAGACCAGTGGCTGCCGGATGTGTGGCAACGCCGCCATGCGGCCCAGAGCAAGGAGTTGGCTATCAAACCGGGCACCGAGAAAGCGGCCGATGCCGCCGCAACGGCTCCAGCCACGGCGGGGCAACAGCCCGGCATCTATGCCCATCACATCGCCGCGACGCAAGCCAAGGTTGCCGCTGCCGCACCATAGCAACTCAGATTCAGCGCCAGGCCATCGCGCCATGTCGGCAGGCTACCGCCTGCCCACGCCATAGACCGGATGCGGTTTATGGCGTGGACACAACAGTTACACCCGCCGCACAGCATGCTGGCCGAGCCGCCGATTTGCTCTCGCGTGGCCATCCCGGTATCACCGGCCCTTGGGGGCCGGGCGGTTATTTATCGTAGTCGCTGGCAATTTTCGAGGCTGAAATTCGTAGTCTCCTCTGGTTCCCCAGTTTGCGTCTACGGTTACAACATTAGACCAGGAGTGTGTACCTCGCAGTCGCACGCTGACCCGGTATTTCCCCGGCAGAGAAAGATCTCGCGTAGCCATTGGGAGCAGTACCTGAGTGTATTCGTACATACCCCCCGGCCTAAGAGTATAGCGTGTAGTTGGAAGCGCGGGGGCTCGGTGCGCTGCAAGCGTCTTGCCGTATGCTGTGAGCGGCGGGGAAGTGTTTGTCAACGTCATGTGCTCTGCCGTTCGCGCGTTGATATAAACGCCCGTCGGCCCCCGGACCCGGAGCTTGCGGAAGTCAGCGGTCGCCAAGCCGCTGAGCACAACTTTACGCAGGCGGAGCCCCGTATTTCTAATCAGCACCCGCAGGCTAGGGGTGGCCCCACGCGCTGTCCCCTTGGCTTCTGGTGCGCGCTGGAGCAGCACCGCGATTCCATGCCAAGGCTTGCCCCACAGTTGATTCCGAGTATGCACACCAGCCCCGGGCACCAGTAGCGTTATCGCTTGTACCACCGGTGAGGCGGCCAAAACGGACAGCGTCAGGACATTCGAGGGTGGCTGACCTCGCCCCGTGTTTGTGCGAATACGGTATTTACCCGGCAAGGTCATGTCGCCAAAGAGCCACGGGCGAAGTAGATTAGGGCGGTTAAAATGCGAACCTGCGCAGACCGTTTTGAAGGCGAGCCTAGCGCCAAGCGCATGCAGGCGGTATCCAGCTGGCCACCACCGTGAGAGCCTTGTCGGTCGGACATTGCCGGCAGGACCGCTGATCTGATAGCTCTGGAGGACGGCGGCGTCTGGGTCGGTGAACCCGATAGCGGCATTCGCCCTCCCCACGTTAATAAAAGATTCTCGCAGAAACGGACCGGCCCCAGGTATGCTTGGGTTCGCGGCCGCGCCGAGCTTTACCTTCACCCGGCCCGGCGGGTTGATACGAATGGCTCCGGGCATTTGCAGGCTCTTTGTCGGGCCGGGAGGCGGCAGGAACCTGATATTTAGGGGTGGCTCTGCCGCGCAAAATGCGGTAGGCAGACAAGCATGCGGTACAAGTCCCATAAGGACGGCACCGCTGAGGCCGACCAGCCTTGACGTCTTTTTTAGTTGGAGCCTCTGCCGAGGGGGAGACGCAGGCGACGGCCGGGACTCGCTGGAAAGAGTTTCGGTGATGCTGGCAAAATCCGTCCATTCAGGATAGTCGTTGGTCGCCACTCCCACCGGATCCACAGAGTTGTAATCACCCGATGTGAAAGGCTTGCCTGCAGGCTCAGATCCGCATGCACCTCCCCAATCCCAGGCAACGTTATCCAACGGTACCATAAGCGACCCGGCATAACCGGGCTGGTACATCATCCACATGGTGGCACTGTCACGCACGGTCGCCAGCTCGACGGTGTAAAAGGCAGTGGACGACCAGGACGAATCCGGTGCATCGTATGGCGAACCATTCGAAAATACGGCCTCATAAGGAAAGGTCGTATCCAGGCCCGCCCCAAAATCGGTATAGTAATTGCCATTGTAGTATTGCTCAGTTCTGTGGGCAGAGTATATCTGTATCCATTTAAGCGACCCCGAGTACCCCGATGGGATGCTAGGAGCATTGAACTCGATTCCAGCGGTATTATTCGGCCCCATTAAGCCGAAATAGATTTCTCCATTGAACTCGTAAAGGGCCGTTCCCCCCTGATAGGTTTCTGTCGTCAAGGGAACCGATGGCTTGTTGACAATGAAGTTGGTTTGGGCTTTTGCGCTTTGGTTACCAAAGGACGCCACACAGGACACTGTGTGGTTGCTGTTGTCAACAAAAAAGAATTTAGGCGGCTGCTGTTGCAGGAGGTCGGCAGCGGCCAAGATAATAACCTTACCCGTTGTGCCAGAGGCCTGCGTCCCCGTAAAGCCCTCGCCGGCAGCCTGTGCGTTGTAAAATGGGATTGTTGGCGGCGTTACCGAATAATTCTTAATTGCCGTGGGTGGCGACCCTAGGCTGCCGCTCACTGTCCATGCAAAGGATATCGTCCAGCCGGTGTCACCGGGCCTTAAAATTGCGCCAACGCTTATCGGCCAGCCCGCGTGTGCATTCGTTGTTTTGTTGGTTACCACCGTACCGGAGTCCGTGGTATTACCACCGCCGTTTTGGCCCGCTACCGAAACAGTATAGGTGATGTCGAACATTTAACAGGCTCCGTCCCTGCACTGCCGGGGCTCTATCGCCCGATTCCGGTTGAAACAAGACAGTTGTCTCTGACGAATCCGCTGATGACCGTCGAACCGTCCCGCAATTCAGCCGGCGCGAGTCTTAGGACTCGCGAAATAATAACTTAATTAATTAGTTGGTGCGATTGGGGTGATCATGCCGATATCGGTTGTATGCAGGATGCAGCCACGCTCGAACGGATT